>NZ_JACJOQ010000076.1:0-7142 GCF_014695635.1 Coleofasciculus sp. FACHB-712
ATGGGAGAGCGATCGCTTCAGCAAGTTGTCAGCTGTTTGCTGGTCTTTACCCGCATATCCTCAAACCGGAATCTCGCAAATATGGATACATCTGGGGAGTTTACGTTGAACCGCCTCACCGCAGACAGGGACTTGCCAAGAAACTTACGCTTTGTGCGATCGACCATCTAAAATCGCTTAACTGCACAAGGGTTATCCTACACGCCTCCCCACCAGGTAAGCCAGTCTACTCTAGTCTTGGCTTTAGCGAAAGTAATGAGATGCGGTTGGATTTGCTGTAATTAAAGAGACGTATCCTTGCGAAGCGGCACACGATCTCTACCCTATCTCCTCTGAAAAAGGGTGTACAAAATTCCAGCGGTGTTTGCGAAAAATAACAACCCTGACCGACTTTCACCTCAGAACGTGGTTGGGATCTGGCAGAAGATGGGCACTGGCTCATTTCGATGACGGAGGCGGTCTATTTTAACTGTCTCAGCAATTGCAATGCCTTTTGAGAGTCAGCGGTTAATCCTTGCTCGGAGAAAAGTCGCGCAGATGCTTGTAAATCCTCAATTGCGCCTCTAGCATCGCCGGTTTCGTAGCGCAGCAGCCCCCGGTTGCCATAAGCTTTAGCAAAGTTGGGAGAAATAGCGATCGCCTCGGTATAGTCGGCAATGGCTGCTTGAGGATTACCAATTTGCTGACGAGCGATCGCTCGATTGTAGTAAGCTGCTGCATTGTTGGGATCGCGCTGGATGGCTTGGTCATAATCCGCGATCGCTTCCTTGATATTTCCCAGCCGCCGCCGGACAATCCCGCGATTGTAATAAGCTTCTACTAGATTAGGGTTCAGACCCAGAGCCTTCGTAAAATCAGCGATCGCTTCCTGGGTTTCTCCCAGTTGAACGCGAGCATTCCCCCGATTCACGTAGGCGGTGGCATCCCTAGGCTGAAGCTGAATCGCTTTGCTGTAGTCCTCAACGGCTCCTCTAGGATTTCCTAGGGCACTGCGAGCGTTCCCCCGGTTGTAATAAGCGATCGCATTTTTCTGGTCGAGATTCAGCGCCTTGGTGTAATCCTCAATTGCTTCCCCATACTTTTTTTGGTCGGCATAAACTACACCCCGATTTAGGTAGGCATCGGCATTCTGGGGATTTCGCTTTAGCAACTCCGTGTAATCTGCGATCGCTCCCTGATTATCTCCTAGCTTCCGCCTTGCCAACCCTCGGCTGTAGTAGGCTTTAGTCAGGTTGGCATCCTGGCGAATTGCAGCGGTGAAATCATTGAAAGCGCCGCTATAGTTTTCTTGGTTATACTTCTCCATCCCTCGATTGAATAATTCCTCTGCACTCGACTGAGCCACTATAAGAGTGCTAGGGAAAGAGTGCTGAGGAAAGAGTAGGGGCTGAGTCTGTGCATAGATAGCTGTCGTCCCTCCACTAAGTAAGGCGGCAGTTCCTATAACGGTGATAGCTTTATATCCGTAGTGCATCGCTTCATTACTAGAAATTACGGAATTAAGTAACTGGGTGACAATAAACATAACTCAATAAGCCCGTTTATCGTTGATTGTGCATGGTAATTTTCAATTTTCCATGAGCGATAAACAGTCCTATCCGTTAAGTTTATTTATCCCAATCTACTTAGACGCTCATCAAGTAAAAGCTCACAAACGTTAGCTGAAAACCTTCCTAACTCTACTCAGTCCTCAGCCCTAACTCTACTCAGTCCTCAGTCCTCAGCCCTCAGTCCTAACTCTACGCAGTCCTCAGTCTTAACTCTACTCAGCCCCAACTCTACTCAGTCCTCAGCCCTCAGTCCTCAGTCCTAACTCTACTTAGCCCTCACCACTCTGAAAGCTGTAGATTTTCTGGGTTTCTAACTGATGGCAAACTGACGAAGGCAGGGTACTTGCGGGGAAGTTCTGCCGGTCTAGCTGGATTTGTAAGCCTGTCAGGGGGTCTATTCCCGTCGAAACCATAAATTCTAGATATTGCAACTGAGGCCACGCGCTCAAAGCATCCAGAATTTGCGCGATCGCTCGCACATAAGGATGTCCTGTCTGCTGATACCAATCCGGTGACGCCAGATTCGGTTGGTCAAAACCTAAGTGAACGGTTAACGATGGCGTGCCGAACAGAGCGATCCCAACAGGTCGCGTTTCTTCCTGCAACAACAAATCGTGAGTTTTTGCCAAATGCCGCAGTTTCTCTAATCGTTCGTAGCGCTTTGTGACTGACTCCGGCTCATCCTGCCAGTGCAGCGCTACGGTGATTAAATACGTTTGCAACAGCATATGACCCAGCTTTTTCGCTTTGGTCGCTAGATAGATGGAATTATAATCATTCGCCTCAATCAACAGCGGCACCCGATCCACCACCTCTAAGCCATAACCTTTTAAACCTGCAATCTTGCGGGGATTATTCGTGATCAGGCGAATTTTTTTCACTCCCAAATCGTTGAGAATTTGCGCCCCCACCCCGTAATCCCGCAAGTCAGCAGGGAAACCTAAGCGCTCGTTTGCTTCGACGGTATCCAGCCCCATGTCTTGCAACGAGTATGCTTTCAATTTATTAACCAGCCCAATTCCCCGTCCTTCTTGGCGCAGGTAAACCACAACCCCCGACCCGGCATTCTGAATCATTTTCAGCGCCGCTTGCAACTGCATGCGGCAGTCGCAGCGCATAGAACCCAAAGCGTCACCCGTGAGGCATTCCGAGTGCATCCGCACCATCACTGAGTGGTCTGAGAACTCGGCTGGGTCTCCCTTGACAATTGCGACGTGTTCGGATTGATCCAGGCTGTTGCGGTAGGCGTAAATTTGAAAATTCCCAAACTGAGTCGGCAGTTCAGCAATCGTCTCGCGGCAGACAAACCGTTCGTGGTTGAGGCGGTAACTAATTAAGTCAGCAATGCTAATAATTTTCAGTTGGTGAGTCTTGGCGTACTCGATTAACTCTGGCAACCGCGCCATCGACCCATCGGGATTTTGAATTTCACAGATCACCCCAGCCGGGTACAATCCCGCCAATCTTGCCAAATCAACACCGGCTTCTGTATGACCGGCTCGTTTCAGGACGCCTCCTTCCCTCGCCCGCAAGGGGAAAATGTGACCGGGACGGCGCAAGTCATTCGGCTGGGTTGCTGGGTTCAGAGCGACTTGTATCGTCACCGCCCTATCCTCCGCTGAGATGCCGGTACGGACTCCCATATTCGGTGCGGCGTCGATGCTGACGGTGAAAGCAGTTTGGTTGCTGTCGGTGTTGTTGCTCACCATCAACGGCAGATCCAGTTCGTCCAAGCGATCGCCTGTCAGCGCCAGACAAATCAAACCCCTTGCATTCACCGCCATAAAATTAATCATGTCGGGCGTGGCGAACTGAGCCGCGCCAATCAAGTCGCCTTCGTTTTCCCGGCTCTCATCATCGACTACCACGACCACCCGCCCAGCCTTCAGGTCTGCCAAGGCGGCGTCAATCGCGTCAAATTTAAACGGTTGGGTTGAAGAAGCGCGATTTTGCGCCTCTTTGCTTTGAGACAATTCCACAGATTAATTAGCGCAATAAACCATAGATCCAGTATCTCTTTTTGAGAGTAGCCTGTGGGCAGCCCCCAGCGGCGCGATCGCGCGAATTCGACAGCGATCGCTCAAATTGATACTTATCGTCTGTAGACTTATCGTTATCTAAAACAACCTTCTTTCTCAATCATGGCGGCTAATCCCGAACTCGAAAAATTTGGCAAACAACTCCGAAAATTGAGAAAGGCACGGGAACTTTCCCAGGAAAAATTAGCAGAATTAACTGGGTTACACCGCACTTACATCGGTGGTATTGAGCGGGGCGAGAGAAATGTTTCCCTTGTTAATATCGTCCGTTTAGCAAAAGCTTTAAGCGTATCTCCCTCCGAGTTGTTAAAACAAATTGAATAAATGAATCTCACATTATTAGTTTTTTTAAAGTCATCTCTATGAAAGTAATTCGATTGAAATACAAAATATTACCGTTTTGGGATTAAAATATAAACTTAAAAAATAATTATATAAATAACTAAATCGAGATTCATAGATAGCAACTAAAAAAAACTGAAATATTCTTTTTTCTCGGTTCCTCTTATCTTCTATATTCTATAGCGTGGACGCCCTCAGCTATGCTCGCTCGCTAAGACGATTCGTTTAAAATATCTCATAGAAATCCCCTCGGACTGCTATAGCGATCCAAATTGAGTTGTGTGATGTCAGCCCTTCAGATCCCCCACTTCGTAAGACTTGTCGAGGATCTCGCCTTCACAACTCATTTATGACTGCTATAAGTAGGAATTAAGGGAAAGAAGAAGGATTCCCTCGCACCTTGCCTAAAAGAGAGTTATGGCGTTAGGTTCAAGTGAGAAGCGCAATATGTCATGATATTGATTTATAACGCTAATTAGACCACGCAGCACCGCCCAAAATATCAATTGGAGCGGTGCTTTTCTATAAGGATAAATTTCCAAAAGAGTCGGTCACTCCCCGAACAGTTGCTCTAGCCAACCTTGAATTCGCCGCAGCTAACCTTGTAACCCTAAATGATAACGCTGATATTTCTACCACCAAATCTTGGTTTTAATACTACAATGCAGCAAAAGTCGCTTTCAGCCATCAGCTTTTAGCAGGACTGAGGAATAAGCAATGACAAAGAAATTCTATTCAGCAACCATTAGGGACGTGGCAATGCCGTATCCTGATCGCTCAGTACTGACTTTGGTTGACTGCGCTTTGCTGACCGCTGAGCGTTTAAAATTTAAACTTTTTAGGGAACAAGCATCATGGGTGATTTAGGGCGCGTGCCTGTTGGAATTGTTGGCGCGTCAGGCTATGGTGGTGTGCAACTTGTAAGACTCTTGATGGAGCATCCAGGAGTCGAACTGGTTTACCTAGGTGGTGAGAGTAGCGCTGGAAAGTCATTTTCCGACCTTTACCCCCATTTAGGTCATCGCGTTGACTTAAAGATAGAACCGCTTGATTTAGATACCATTGCCAATCGCTGTCAAGCCGTTTTTCTCTCTTTGCCCAATGGTCTTGCCTATCAGATGGCACCGACGCTAGTGGCGAAGGGGTGCAAAGTGCTGGATTTATCCGCCGATTACCGATTTTCCAACCCGGAAACCTATCAAGCTTGGTACGGGGGAGAACGTCAAGACCGAGAACTCGCAACTACGGCGGTTTACGGCTTACCGGAACTATACCGCGATCGCATTGCCGACGCCCAGTTAGTAGGTTGTGCGGGTTGCTATCCCACCGCCAGTTTGCTAGCACTCTCGCCGCTACTCAAGCAAGGGTTAGTCTTACCAGAAACTGCGATTATCGACGCCAAATCTGGCACCTCCGGCGGCGGACGGCAAGCGAAAACCAATTTGTTGTTGGCTGAGGCAGATAATACGCTAGGAGCTTACGGTGTTGGCGGACGGCACCGACATACCCCCGAAATTGAGCAAGTTTGTAGCGATCTCGCCGGTCACGAAGTTACAGTGCAGTTTACCCCTCACTTGATTCCAATGGTGCGCGGGATTCTCGCAACCGTTTATGCCAACTTGCGCGATCCGGGGTTAGTGCGAGAAGACTTAATTACCATCTTTTCAGCTTTCTACCGTGCTTCGCCTTTTGTCAAAATATTACCAGGCGGCATCTACCCTCAAACGAAATGGGCTTGCGGGACTAATCTTTGCTATATCGGCATCGAAGTTGATCCCCGCACGGATCGGGTCATTGTTATGTCAGCGATTGATAATTTAATCAAAGGTCAAGCTGGTCAAGCTCTCCAATGTCTCAATTTGATGCTGGGTATGGAAGAAACCCTAGGTTTACCTCAACTCGGTTTTTACCCGTAGCGATCGCCTTTTAGATTTTTGGGTGTTGAGTTGGATGGCTGAGGGATCGTTTTTTCGGAGTCGTCGAATGAGCGGCTGGTGTTGGCAATCAGAGGGGCTTACTGAAGTTAGCTGCGACGAGAAAAATTTGACGCGATCGCGCGACTCAGTCGCAGCCCAATAAAATATTGGATCGCTAGGTACATACCAAAAACCCGTTTTCTAGTCTAGAAAACGGGTATCTAAAATAATTGGCTGGCAAACAGCGATCGCTGGTCGTAGTACTTATTCACCCCTAATTCCTGGTGTAGGGGCATGGCACAAACACGCCCCTACAAAATGTGAATGAGTTTATGTGAAAAAATACTCCAAATGCTTTGATTACGGCACTAATTGAAATGAGCCGAAAAACTTTTGAACATCCTTGGTATTTGAACCAAGCGTACTGACTTGATACAGCCGCTTGTTCACCAGAAAAATCCGACATTGACCAATAGAACCGTCCGAATCTTTATACTTAATTTCTCTGCCGGGACTTCCATGCAGTGAAATTGGGCGCTGAGCGATTAACTTCGCGCCATCCGTTATATAACCCTCAGTCGCCGCATCCAAGAGTTCTTTAGCCTCTAGCCGATCGATCTCGTTGGCAAAGTCAGCATAGGAGACTAAAAAGACACCATCCGACGTAGCGGCTGTAAACAAATGCTGCTCAACGTCACCTTCTTCAGCTTTTTCGGTATGTGTTTCTTCCTCTGGGGTTCCCGGCATTAGCACCACAAAGCCTCCTTCAGAGGAAGAAAACTCCTGCCAATCCTCTTGAGCGTCTGGCGTCGTTTCAGCAGCGCCGATGAGCTGACAGTTATTACAGGGTTGGATTTGAAGTAATGGTCTAACTGCTTCGGCGCGGACGGCTGCTGACACAGACAGGGGAGCAAATAGGGTGGCGATCGCTAGGATTTTTAGTTTCATATTGAGTTGTGCAAAAGTCGGTCAATCCTTTTATAGACAACAGACAAATTGACTGAATTCCTGAACGAGCCACCCGATTATCTGGCACAAACTGCCCGAATTAATCCGCTTTAGCGGGGGCCTAGCCCAATCGTAGCCGCATAGACGGCGCGATCGCCCAATTCATCTTCAATTCGCAGCAGTCGGTTGTACTTCGCCACCCGTTCGCTGCGGCAAAGCGAACCTGTTTTGATTTGTCCGGCTCTCGTAGCTACGGCTAAATCGGCAATCGTGGTGTCTTCAGTTTCGCCGGAGCGATGGCTGATGATTGACCGGAATCCGTTGCGGGTAGCCAGTTCAATCGTTTC
>NZ_JACJOQ010000077.1:0-10129 GCF_014695635.1 Coleofasciculus sp. FACHB-712
ACATCTCGCCCCAGCCCCAGAAGCTCTAACCCTTGGTCTTGAGGGCGACCCGTCTTCCGTCTTGCCACAGTGCTGGGGTAAAAAGTGTGTCCCCGATTCCAGACTACAGGGTAGACGGTATTGAAATGTAGTTGAGATAACTGGTGCATCGCCCGGTTGACTCCCCAGGGCATAAATAGCACGGAACTCGCAACATTGGTCAACCAAACGCCCCGCAATTCAGTGGAAGCTACAGAAGGCGGGGAGTTGGTTCTAAACTGGGGAGAATAAATGGAGAACGCGATCGCTAGCCCCAAACAGAGCAAAGAAATGAACCAGGTATGAATCCCCTTCCTTTTTCGGCGGCGCGACCTCCTTAAACCATTGGGCTTTGAACTTGCATAATTTCTAACCACGAAAAATACCTGCTAGATTGCTTCGGTCAATCCAACATCCAAAATGGCATAAGTTGAGTCAACCTCACCTGAAATTTTTGTTCAAAAATTTGAAATTGAACCGCAACGCTGCCATTTGCTGAGTAAATCCGAATTTAAAATGCCTGATCGGGAACTCTAATATCCAATCACCTAGCATTGAGCCAGTCATGGCATGATTAATCTAATTGTCGCGAACTTGACTGTTCTCGAAACATCGTTGTAGTTTTTCAAGCGGCTCGTGAAAAATCGATCTAGTATGAAGCATTTTCTCCGACTAACAGCATTGGTTTTAGCACTCGTGCTTATCTGTTTTTCCCCTTCAGCACTCGCCGCTAGCTCTTCTTCCATTTCCCGTTCAGCTAGTCAAGGGGAACTTACGGGTAAGGATTTCTCCGGTCAAAACTTACAAGCAATTGAGTTTTCCAACGCCAACCTGGAAAATATTAACTTTAGCAATGCCGACTTACGGGGTGTGGTGTTTAATGGTTCAGTGTTGACCAAGGCGAATCTACATGGAGCAGACTTTACCAATGGAATCGCCTATTTAGCTGACTTCACAAATGCGGATTTAAGTGATGCAGTGTTTGAAGACGCGATGATGTTGCGATCGCGCTTTAACGATGCGGACATCACAGGTGCCGACTTTTCTAATGCGATTTTAGATGGTGTCCAAGTAAAAAAACTGTGTGCCAGAGCAACAGGTGTTAATTCAAAGACGAAAGTGGTAACTCGCGAATCTTTAGGCTGTCGGTAAAAGGCGGTTTATCTGGATATTCGGGGCTGTCGGTTTTCATACACAAAGTTGCTGACATATCAAAAACCCGTTTTCTTCGAGAAAACGGGTTTTTTAAGCTAAAAAATTAGGTTAGCCGACTATCAGCCACTCAGCAGGGCTTCTACAAATTCGTAGCTAGAAAAGGGACGTAAATCTTCTATACCTTCCCCTGCACCGATGAAGCGGATGGGCAAGCCAAGCTGTTGCACTACCGCTAGAGCCACGCCTCCCTTTGCAGTTCCATCTAGTTTTGTCAAGACGACGCCGCTGAGTTTTGCGGCTTCTGAGAAGACTTGTGCTTGACGCAAGCCATTTTGACCGAGGGTGGCATCAAGCACCAGGAGGGCTTCTACTTGGGCGTCGGGAGCTTTTTTATCGACAATGCGGCGGATTTTGCTCAGCTCGTCCATCAGATTTTTCTTATTCTGGAGACGCCCTGCGGTGTCGATGAGGAGTAATTCTGTACCCCGTGCTTGGGCTGCTGCGATCGCGTCAAACACAACAGCAGCCGGATCGGTATTCTGCCCTGGGTTGGCAATTACCTCAACACCACTACGCTGTCCCCAAATCTTGACCTGTTCTACCGCAGCAGCCCGGAACGTATCGGCAGCGCCAATTAAGCACTTATAGCCGGATTTTTGGGCTAAATGGGAAATTTTACCAATCGTGGTTGTTTTACCTGCACCATTCACCCCAGTCATCAGCCAGATATTCAGGGTGTCTTTTGTCGGGACAAAGGTGGGGCTGTAGGATTCCTGAATGGGTTGGTCGAGTAAGTCGCGCAGGATTTGCTTGAGGTAGGCGATCGCTTGTTCTGGCGGTAACACCTCATCTCGCAGCCTCTTTTGGAGCGTATTGATGATAGAGTCTGTCGCCTCAACGCCAGCATCTGCCTGCAACAGCAGCGCCTCAATCTCCATCACCGCGTCTTGATTCAACGGCCCTTGACCGACAATTGCCTTCAGCCGGTTGATCAAGCTGCGACGAGTTTTATCCAAGCCTTGCCGCAGTCGCTTCAGCCAAGTAATTTCTTCAATTGAAACATCCTCCGCCCGACGCCCTTGAGCTGCCAGCACTTGCGCTGACCACATGAAGCCCTCATCGAAGGTAAGTCCCGGTATCGCTCCAGTCTCCACCGTTGCCGCTGCTGGCTGCACGGGTGCCCTGACAGGTTCTGGTTCTTGCGTCTCTATCGCTGTTGCCTTGAGGCGTTCTAGCCGTGCCTGTCGGTCTTCCCGTGCCCAGAAAGGCACCGGGGCAGTGGCAGTCTCATCTGTCTGGGATTCAGTCGCTGCTGGCTCTGGTGACGCCTCTGAGGGTACGGCTTCTAAATCGACGCCAGTTTCGGCGATCGCTGTCTCGACCTCTGGTTGCGCTGACTCTAATTCTGGGGGGGCGGCTTCTAAATTAATCCCGGTTTCGGCGATCGCTGTCGCGACTCCTGGCTCCCCAGACTCATCTGTTGCCAGTGCTTCTGCCTCGACTACAGGTTCAGGCGTTTGAGTCGGTTCTGCTTCTGTTTCTTGGGCTGGTTCTACCGGGGATGCTTCTGCCAGTGTCGGAGTTTCAGAAGTTTCCGGTGCCTCAGGTTCAACCGTCGTTGTCGCGGGTGCTTCAACTGATTGAGCCGTTTCAGCCTCCACGCTGACTTCTGTCGTTTCTACTTCTGTCGTTTCTGCAACAGTCTCTAATTTGCTGGGTTCCGCTGCCGAAGTGGCGGGTGACTCAGCCACCGCTGGAGCCGTTTCCACCTGGGATTGTTGCTGTTTTTGCTGAATATTTTTGTAGGCTGCCTTAGCGTAGCTGAGCAGGTCTTCAGCAACCTGCTGTGACTGAGCCTCTGTTGTTGATTCTGACGTTTGGGTTTCGGCTTCCGGTTGTAGAGACGCAATATCTGGCGTCTCTACATCGGTTTTTTCCCGTTCAACTTGGGAATCACTTGTTTTATCGCTAAACTGACGACGGAACCAATTAAAAACCATTGCACCTACAAAACTCAGCAGCAATTCAGGAGCTATTACTGCTACTAACTATAGAGAACTTTTCTACGTCGTGGGCGATTGAGCCTTAAGCTGGTCAGTGACTCGGCGCAGGACTCCTTGAATAAACCGATGCCCTTCTTCATCACTGTATCGTTTAGCTAACTCTATCGCTTCATTGACTGCAACTCTGTCTGGCACGCCAATATACATAATTTCTACCACTGCCACCCGCAAGATATCTCGGTCAATCCGAGGCAGGCGGTTTAACTGCCAATTCACCATTGCTTCGTCGAGCTGTTGATCGATCTCTTCCCGCTTGGCGTTGACTTTGGTAATAATTTCTAAGGCGTAGGCGCGAACCTCCTGCTGGTTTGACAGTTGAATAAATTCTGGCAGTTCTAGAGCAGTTCCCACACGGTTGATGGCTGCCTGAGTTAGCTCAATGGCTTCGTTGATCATCACCTTTGCACTCTGAACATCCGAGGCGCGGGTTTCGCTACTAAGCAAGCGCTCGCTGGAGCGTTGAACTTCTGCTGCGGCAACTTCTAAAGTCTCTTGAACTTCAGAGCTGAGGGCGCGGATGGCAGCAGTGACTAAGCTGGATATTTGCTGGGTCGCTAGTCGTTCTACAGTCCCACTAAGCTGGCTAAGGCTGAGGAGAGCTAATTCACGGGCAATTCGGCGGGGTTGGCGGTTTTGCATGACAAATTCTAATGGGTAATCGGGAATGGGTAATCGGTAATCGGTCGTTGGTCAAAAGCTCATTCGTCATTGGTCATTAGCCAGTAGTAACGAACCAAGGACTAAGGACTAATAACTACTAACAATTACCGATTACCGATTACCCATTACTCATTCCGTCGTGATTTTTTAATCTTCCTCTGTAGGTAAAACCTGCCATCTTCCTTCAGAAACCAGGGGTTCTAGTTGGCGATCGCTACCAGTCGGAACCGGCACTAAGGGTAAGGGATTGGGACTGACAATTCCTCCCGAAACCACGACCTTGAAGGCATCTTCAATCGACATGGAGAGGTTCAGCACTTCTTCTTCCGGGACAACCGCATACCAGCCAGTGGTTGGGTTGGGCGTGGTTGGAATAAAAACGCTGAGCATGGGACGAGTCATCTGACATTGAATTTCGCTGCTCATCACACCTGTAACAAAAG
Organism: Coleofasciculus sp. FACHB-712; assembly: GCF_014695635.1. NCBI lineage: Bacteria > Bacillati > Cyanobacteriota > Cyanophyceae > Coleofasciculales > Coleofasciculaceae > Coleofasciculus > Coleofasciculus sp. FACHB-712. The sequence goes on from NZ_JACJOQ010000077.1 coordinate 4,340, forward strand.
CGATCGCCCAGACTCCTCGACGAGGATACTCTACCAAAACAACGCGGCGAAACTTGCCGTTTGTATCCCTTAGAATCGTTTCTAGTAATTGTTTGAGCGTTTTATAAACCGATCCGGCTAATGGAATCGCTTGCAACAGTCGCTCCCCAAAATCTAGAAGCCACCGTCCGGCAATATTGCGTGCCATTAAGCCAATCAGCATAATACACAGCAATGGAACTGCCAGTCCCACCAGCAGATTTAGGAAATTCACCAGGATGGGATGCAGGCCATCGAAGGGATTTACCTGCTTTGGAATGCGGGTCAAAAAGTTGATCACCCAGCTGGCAATTGTAATTGTCAGCCAGATTGTGGTAGCCAAAGGAATGACAACCAGGAGACCTGCAATCAGGTCATTCTTTAAGTCCTGCTTGAAGCGTTGGATCACAGATTGCCCAATCTCCTTACAACTGGCGGTGCTTTCTTTATATCGGGATACCAATCTCACTCAGTGAGTGTTGGCTGAAAAAGTTCGTCAATCAACCCCAGAAGACACGCCTGCAAAATTGGAACCGGGCATTCTCTAAAAGATTGCTGCTCCTTCATGCATGACTTACCTGCCGCAACAGCGTAGGTTTGATTCTGGAATTGTTTCTTTTCTATCTTTATTTGTAAGACTTGTGAAGAATTGTTGCAACTCCCCAGGGATCTAGTATCACACTTTACACTTTAGCATTTACAAGTCCGTTACCTTTATCGAGGAGAGGAACTGACTGTCGTCGCATCCACATTCGTATCGTCTGGAGGAATTGGCTGACTTGGGTCATCCAGGGGGGACTGGGGAAGATGCTTAAGCTCCCAGACCTTGAGTAAGATGAGATATTCATAGAATGCCTGCAAAGTACACCAGGCAAATCCTCCTCGCCCGTCCAGAAAGCCACCCAGAAAGAAATACATATATACGAAGCGCACGAGCGGACGGAAGGGCAGCCTTAAAGACAAATCTTTGAGGGCGCGGCGTTTTTCTACTTCCGAACGACCCAAGAATAATTCTCGCCAGTTGACACTTCCTTTGTCTAACTGACGCAGGGTTTCAACGGCTTCGTCTGTAGAATAGCGGTTGTGCTTGTCGATCCAGCGACTCAATCCCTTACTACAGGTGTAGTGGGGATAGGTTTCTTTCAAGAAGCTGGTAGCTCCTTCGCAAACTTCCCGTTCGGTATGACCGTAGTCGCTAAACCAGACTTTGCCCGGTTTTAACAGACGCATTTGGTAGCGGGGATACTGGGTGCTGCGGCGAATCCAACTGCCCATGAACATGACGCGCTCTGCTGCATAGTAGCCGACATATTCAGTCGTTTTAATTGCTTCCAGGCATTCCTGAAACAGCTCTTTTGTCATCCGCTCATCAGCTTCTAGGATATAAATCCATTCGTGTTTGGCGGGGACTTCTTGAAGCATCCAGGTTCTCTGTCGTCCGTGACTTTCAAACCGATGCTTCACCACCCGCACATCGTAGCAACTGGCGATTTCGAGGGTGCGATCGCTACTGTACGAATCCACCACAATCACATCATCCGATAACATTGCCGACTCAATACAAGCGGCAATATCAATTTCTTCGTTATAGGTCAGGATGTAAATTGAAAACATGCGATGCCGTTCGTGAGAGGAAATAACCAATCCCTGCTTTAGGATGCACTTCAGAAAGGGAAATCCCAATCGCGTTGGGTTCCTTGGGGCGTTGTGACTTCAAAGAGTAGAAGTCTGTTCGTGGATGCTTTCTTCGCCGGATGAAGGATGAGAAATTGCAGCCTTCATCCTAGCCTACTCAACAGGCAGCAGCTTCGCCACCACTTCGCCGAGGGGAAAGCCTACAGCTTTTTCGGCAACTGAACCCCTAACCCCTCACAACTCGCGATTTCTTACCGCGCCTGAGCTTTCCGACGGCTTCCTCCCGAACCTGTCAACCCCAGTGCCGCAATGCTAAGGTAGCCAATCGCTAAGAGTAAACTGCTCAGACCATTCCGGATACTCGTCTTCAATAACTCGCCTTGAGCTTGTTTTTGGGCTTCTAGTTTGCCGCCTCGAACTTGGGTTTTAGCTGCATCGACTTGTGCGTTCAAAGCTTTTGGGTCTTGCTTTAACTTTTGTAGTTGATCTTTGAGTGCTTGCAATCTCGCCTGTTGCTCCCCTTGAACTTGACCGCTCTTGAGCGCCTGATCTAGTTCCGCAAGCTTCTTACTATCTTCAAGCAAGGCGGTAACTTGGGCTGACTGGCTGGCGATTTGAGTTTCAACTTGAGTGGCTCTTTGGTTAATTCGGGCGAGCGCTTCCTGGTTCAGCAGACGCAGGCTATTGATGTTCAGTAAGGGAACTGGCAGCAGGAAGCTCAAACCTAAAATAACAGAGAGTATCAACGCTCCGATTCTTACTATATCTTCCCACCCTTTTCGAGCTACTCCAGAGTTATTGTCAATCCAATATCCAGCGAACAGCAGCGCCAGACCTACCATTGGAATCACCCCTCTGTCAATTAGCTGCCCTGTCACGCCCTGTTGCCACTGTAGGAAGTTCAGCCGCCACTGTGGATCGTCCACGCCACTAGGTCTATTTGGCGGAATTAGAAAAACCGCATAGTCAACCAGTGAGGACACAATTAGGATCACTCCGACCAACTTGAGGATTTTGGAGGCAACGGAGGAAGGTTGACGGCTATTAGCTGCTTTCATGGTTTTCGTCGTGAGTTATGAATTTTTTACTTCAAACTTAACTGAATAACATACTGAGTGACCTATCTGCCCACCGGATAATTACGCATTTATCAAGGTTTAGAAGACTCAGTAAAGGAAGGGAAGTTTTCTTAGATTCACCCGTTGGCTTCAGGGAAGTTAACCCAGAGGACTTCTACTCAGTTGTCGGTACGCCGTGATTATCTTCAGTTTAAAGCTGCTGATTTTCCAGAGACTTTCTTAGCAAGTTCCACATCTTACATCAACTGGGTCTATCAGTGTTAAATAATCACAATTTGCAACTAAAAGTATAAAAATTTGTAAGCATCGCAATCTTTATGTTCATCGTCCAAAAAATTCGCGTCCAGAGCGTGAGGAACTGTTAAAAATCAGTTGTTTTGCTTTTGCTCTAATAAATCTTAGCCGTTTTTTTAAAAGATGGCTATCGAAGAATGCAAGGCTAAAAAAAATAATAATATTTCCGGAAAGCGAGTTAACAGAAAAATAAAATTAATAAGAAAAATACATTGACATCGTCAATGTAAAAATTGCTCCCGCTACTCCTTTGAGTTCGGAGAGAGAAAAGTTCAGACATCACTTGCTTTGGTGCAAATTGCCTTCATTAACTCAATCCGATAAACCAGAATCGGTGCATCCAATCCTTTAAGACTCATCGCGTTACCCAGCCGGGGGCAATCCTTGACAGCACTGGCAGCGTCTGCGTCCATGAGTACAGTTTCGGTACAAGCAATGTCGTTTCCTTGGCTTGTCGCCTGCACCCGTGCTGCTGTATTCACCGTCGTGCCGAAGTAGTCAAGCCGCTCGTTTAGGGTGACACTAATACAAGGGCCGACATCAATGCCAATTTTGAGGATGAGCCGATCTTCTGCTGTTAGTTGCAACTGTTGATTCAAAGCTTCCATCTGCTGGTGCATGGCGATCGCGCTTCTCGTCGCATCAGCAGGCGCAGTGAATGCTGCCATCACCGCATCCCCAATCGTCTTGACAACCACACCATTGTGGGAATCTACTACCTGAAACAGCAGATCGAAGTGTCGGCGTACCAGATGATAAGCCCGCGAATCTCCTCGCCTTGCGTAGAGTGCCGTCGAACCAGCCAGATCCGAAAATAAAATTGCTACCCGCCGAATCGTTAAACTCTCATTAGGCGGAATCGTCTCGCGGGGAAAAAAGTCGCGGAAAGTTTGCAGCGTCAGCATCTGGTGTCCGGAAACTACCCCATATTGAGCATCGACTTTAGCGCGGAAATTCGGATCGTCTGCTTCCCTTCCCAAGCGGCGCAATCGTTCATCAATACTAAACGTAATCCGCACCTGCTCATCAGCATCAGTGGCGTGGACAGTGTGACACCTTGGGCACGTATGGTTTGTCCGCAGATCGTACAGACTTTTCGGATTGAAGTCGATGCCCCGACACATGGGACATTGAATGTCCCAGTTGAGAGATAGGATGCCTTCTTTCAACGCGGTGACTAACACTCGCAGCGCCTCCCGTTCGCTTAAGTGCAATCGTTCGGCAATTCGACGGGGGTTAGCATGGTAGAGTTCTCGGCTGTCGCTTTCCTGCAAAAATGCTGTCAGATGCTGCCGTACTGCTGGTTTAACCCCATAAGCTTCCAATGTAGCGACAGCTTTGGCGATCGCGCTTTGGCGTCTAGGAAAAAAGTTAAGCACTGCCCGGTTTATCCTCTATATCGCTAGGTTGATTGAGAATTTTGGTAGCGTGCAACCCTGAGTGTAATCCCAATACAATGATGATTAGCGATTCAGTTTTAGCAAGATGAATGGGTGCCAAGAGTTATCTTAGTACCAGCTTAGAACATTACTAGGAAGACCCCTTTGTCTTTGTTTAGAAAAAAACACCAATCACAATTGGTTCTCTCAATACAAAAAACTAAGCTGTGCAAATTCCCCGGCTGCATCCAGACACGATTGAGGAAGTAAAGCAACGGGCTGACATCGTAGATGTCATCTCGGAATACGTCCTATTGCGGAAGCAGGGCAAAGATTTTGTGGGTTTGTGCCCTTTTCATGAGGAAAAAAGCCCTAGTTTTAGTGTCAGTTCCAGCAAGCAGATGTATTACTGCTTTGGCTGTCAAGCTGGGGGAAATGTAATTACCTTCCTGAAGGAACATTCTAAGCGTTCTCTGGGCGAAGTCGTGCTGGATTTGGCGCGGCGCTATCAAGTTCCGGTGCAGATGCTGGAACCAGAACAGCGACAGGAATTGCAGCGCCAAATTACGCTGCGAGAGCAGCTGCATGAGATTTTGGCAGTGACTGCAAGCTTTTATCAGCACGCCCTCCGGCAAGCTCAAGGAGAGGTGGCTTTAGAGTATTTACGCTCGAAGCGGCAACTCTCGGAAGAAACCATCCAACAATTTCATCTAGGCTATGCACCAGCGGGTTGGGAAACCCTCTATCGCTACTTGGTGGAACAGAAACACCACCCGGTGCAGTTGGTAGAACAAGCGGGGTTGATTGTTCCTCGGAAGACGGGCGGCGGTTATGTAGATCGATTCCGCGATCGCTTGATGATTCCGATCCACGACAGTCAAGGGCGCGTCATTGCCTTTGGCGGTAGAACCTTGGGGGATGAGCAACCCAAGTATCTCAACTCCCCCGAAACTGAGTTATTTCATAAAGGCAAAACTTTATTTGCTTTGGATAAAGCTCGTGACGCGATTGGCAAGCAGGATCAAGCCGTCGTGGTAGAGGGATATTTTGATGCGATCACGCTCCATGCAGCAGGGATTTCCAACGTCGTCGCTTCTCTGGGCACTGCTCTCAGCTTAGAACAAGTGCGGCTGCTGCTGCGATACACCGAATCCAAGCAGATTATCTTCAACTTCGACGCCGACGCCGCGGGGACAAAAGCAACTCAACGAGCGATTGGAGAAATTGCCAATCTCGCTTACCAAGGACAAGTTAATCTCCGAATTCTCAACCTTCCAGATGGGAAAGATGCTGATGAATTTATCCGCAAAGGCGGCACTCAAACCTATCGGGAACTACTGCTCAACGCCCCGCTGTGGCTTGATTGGCAGATTCAGCAAATCTTA
>NZ_JACJOQ010000078.1:0-4550 GCF_014695635.1 Coleofasciculus sp. FACHB-712
AGCTTTTGGCAACAATTCGGCAATCGGCTCAACGAGCAGCTGATGAAGTTGCTGTAACTGTTTGCTTGGGCGATTGTCCTGTTTTGTCGTTACGAAGATGCCACTCTTATTTGCAGCACTCCCGAACCCCATCGCCGCACGGCTACTACTCACCAACTCTGAGAGAGAAGTATTTTGCTTCTGCCACAACGGTCTCAGGTCAACCCGTCGTAAGGTAATTTCACCTGTAGGTTGAACCACCCAAATCAGCAGTTCTGATTCCTGGGTTTGTTCTTTTCCTTGAACGGGGAACGTCTCGTAATTAATTGAGTATTCAACCAGTGTGGCGTTGTGTTCTTTAGCAACTTGTCGAATTTGTTCGATATTGAGTGGATTGACGGTCGCGGGAGCCTCCGGAGTTTGTGCCAACACCTGAGAGCCAGGGAAAATTTCAGCCTTCTTCCCTGGGAAAGGGGTTAAGACAGTCGCCACAAAAGTAATCAGTAAGGGGACAAGGCTTTGCACCCCGGCAAGGCTGATTTTCTGGAGTTGCATGGCTGACAAGGTAAGTAGATGTACGGACAGTGTTTACACTGTCTTAGCCCAGGGAATCGGGCGTGTCCAGTGTTGGCTGTATCCTGGGGTAGTGTTGACGCCAACGCGACAAACCAAGCGATCGCCTATGCATTCTGAGGAGCTGTTTGTGCTTCCTCTTGGGCACTCCAATATCTTGAAACCCAGTTAAAACTCTACCCAAATGCTGCTCATCCACAGCATTTTTTGATTAGAGTGGAATTATTACCTGTATTGCTGTCCTTCAGCCCAAAGACCATGAGTTTACTTGTCAAACAGCTGACCACTTATCTAGCTTTGCTGGCTATCGGCGGTGGTGCAGGAATATATGCCAGTCGCCATTTCGCAGCAGACAACCCCAGTGTCGAAGGCAGAATCCCATCAGCGATTCCAGCCGCGCTACAGCAAATCTCCCCGCCCCAGAATCGCGCTCCCCAAGAGAACCTGAATTTTATTGCCGAAGCAGCCGAAAAAGTTGGCCCTGCTGTCGTGCGAATTGATGCGGCTCGTACCGTATCGCAGGACATTCCAGATACTTTCAGAAGCCCGTTTTTCCGACGATTTTTTGGGAATGAAACGCCGGTTCCGGAAGAACGGGTGGAACGAGGTACCGGATCTGGCTTCATTCTCAGTGCTGATGGTCGCTTAATGACAAATGCCCACGTTGTCGCGGGGTCAGATAAGGTCAAGGTGACGCTCAAAGATGGTCGGACGATGGAGGGTCAAGTTGTGGGAGCCGATCCGGTTACGGATGTGGCAGTTGTCAAAATTGATGCGACAAAGTTGCCGACGGTACGCTTGGGAGACTCGAATAACTTAATACCGGGACAGTGGGCGATCGCAATTGGCAATCCCCTCGGTCTAGATAACACGGTGACGGTGGGTATCGTCAGCGCGACGGGTCGCTCCAGTTCGCAGGTAGGTGTCCCGGATAAGCGAGTCAGATTTATCCAAACCGATGCCGCTATCAACCCCGGTAATTCCGGAGGTCCCTTGCTAAATGCCAGGGGTGAAGTGATTGGGATTAATACAGCCATTCGGGCAAATGCTCAGGGACTCGGTTTTGCCATCCCGATTGAAACCGCCGAACGAGTCGCCAATCAGCTATTTAGCAAAGGTCGCGTCGAGCATCCCTACATGGGAATTCAAATGGTAACGCTGACGCCGGAACTAAAAGACGACATTAACAAAGACAATGAGGCAGGCTTCAAAGTTACGCAGGATAAAGGCGTTGTCATCGTTCGGGTGGTCAAAAACTCTCCCGCAGAACGCGCTGGCTTGCGTGCCGGAGATGTGATCCAGAAAGTTGGCGGTCAAGCGGTCGCAAGTGCCGATCAAGTGCAAGAACGGGTAGAAGCGAGTAGCGTCGGCTCCAGATTAGAAGTAGAGGTCAACCGTAGCGGTCGGACTGAAACTGTCCAAGTACAACCTGGTGCCTTCCCTGTGGAGTAGCATCAATAATTTCTGTTTTTAACGCAAAGGTACGCTGAGGTTGGCGCAAAGGTACGCAAAGCAGTAGGGAGCTAGGTTGAGGAAGGAAACCCGAACCTTAGACTAGACACGCTTCTAGGGAGCGGGTCATTTTGGGGCAAGGAAGAAAGTAATTGTGCGTAGTTTTGCATTAAAAAAGGGCTGATGAGCGCCCAAAAGCAATTCATCAACCCTTATTAGCAATTAGCAATTAGCACTTAGCACTTAGCACTTAGCACTTAGCACTTAGCTAATTACTTGCTTTCCGTAAAATCAGCATCAATTACATCATCCCCAGTACCAGTGGACTGACTGGAACCACCACCACCAGGGGTGCCGGTGCCATCACCAGGAGCTGCACCTGCGCCGCCTGCTTGTTGATAGATGTTCGTGCCGATGGTGTAGAGAGCCTGCTGTAGCTCTGTGGTGAGCGTCTTGATGCGCTCATCGTCTTCTTTAGCGATCGCATCGCGCAGGTCTTTGACCAATCCATCGACCTTACTCTTGTCAGCAGCAGGAACCTTGTCGCCCAAGTCAGCCATTTGCTTCTCAGCTTGGTACACGAGGGAGTCAGCTTGGTTCTTGCGGTCAATCTTCTCACGACGCTCCCGGTCAGTGCTCGCATTTTGTTCGGCTTCCTTGACCATCCGCTCCACTTCGTTTTGGGGCAGGGTGGAAGCACCCGTGATGCTGATCGATTGCTCTTTGCCAGTACCGCGATCCTTAGCTGTGACGTTCAGGATACCGTTGGCGTCAATATCGAAGGTAACTTCAATTTGTGGCATGCCACGAGGAGCCAGAGGAATCCCATCCAGACGGAAGATCCCCAACTCTTTGTTGTTCGCCGCCATCTCCCGTTCGCCTTGCAGAATCTTAATTTCTACGTTGGTCTGATTATCTACAGCAGTAGAGAAGACCTCAGACTTCTTGGTAGGAATCGTGGTGTTGCGGGGGATAATCTTGGTCATCACGCCACCGAGGGTTTCCACACCCAAAGACAGCGGGGTAACGTCGAGTAGCAACAGTCCTTCAGTTCCAGCTTCACCTGTGAGGACACCGGCTTGAATTGCGGCACCGATAGCTACCACTTCATCCGGGTTGACGGTTTGATTGGGTTCTTTGCCCAAAACCCGCTTCACCAGTTCTTGTACGGCAGGAATCCGGGTAGAACCACCGACCAGCACGACTTCATTAATTGCACTCTTGTCTTGCTTGGCGTCGCGCAGGGCGTTCTCTACAGGAATGCGGCAGCGATCGATCAAGTCAGCGCAGAGTCCTTCAAACTGAGCGCGAGTCAGGGTCATATCCAGGTGCTTTGGACCATCCTGGGTAGCGGTGATAAATGGCAGGTTGATTTCCGCTTGGGTGACGCTAGATAACTCAATCTTGGCTTTTTCAGCGGCTTCGGTGAGACGCTGGAGGGCTTGACGGTCTTTGCGGAGGTCAATGCCTTCAGATTTTCTGAATTCTTCGGCTAAGTAATCAACGATTTTCTTGTCGAAGTCGTCACCACCCAGGTGAGTGTCGCCAGAGGTCGCTAACACTTCAAATACGCCATCGCCCATTTCCAGGATGGATACGTCGAAGGTACCGCCACCCAGGTCAAATACCAGAATGGTTTCGTTGGCCTTTCTTTCGAGTCCGTACGCCAAGGAAGCGGCGGTCGGCTCGTTGATAATCCGCATTACATCAATCCCGGCAATCTTACCAGCATCTTTGGTAGCTTGGCGCTGGGAGTCGTTGAAGTAAGCGGGAACGGTGATTACAGCTTGGGTAACGGTCTCTCCAAGGTACTTGCTGGCATCATCCACCAGCTTGCGAAGCACTTGGGCAGAAATTTCTTCTGGTGCAAACTGCTTGCTCTGAGCGGGGCAGTCTAGCTTAACGTTGCCGTTGCTGTCGCGCAGCACTTTGTAAGAAACTTCGGTGGCTTCGTGGGTGATTTCTTCAAACTTGCGTCCGATAAAACGCTTCACCGAATAGAAGGTGTTTTCGGGGTTCATCACCGATTGACGCTTGGCGATTTGACCCACTAAGCGATCGCCATTTTTGGCAAATGCTACGACAGAGGGGGTTGTCCGAAAACCTTCTGCGTTAGCGATCACAGTGGGCTTACCACCTTCCATCACTGCTACGCAGGAGTTTGTCGTACCTAAGTCAATTCCAACTACTTTTGCCATAGGGGTATTTCGGCTTCCTAATAACTACAAAAACTTTTGAGGGCGGATACGGAACTACAAATTGAACCAACCGGGTTAAATCAGCAGCTCTTTCCAGATTTAATAACCATTGGTGCGTGCGTACCGATCTATATAGTGTGCGGGATTAGCCACTCTGGTGTTGTGGGGTTTTCCGAACCTGAGGAAGGACGGTTAACCTTCAGGAGGCATCCCCTTTGGCTCAATCACTTAACATCTGCTGATTGCTTTCACTGTGTCTACTGTAAGGAAATCAGGGGCTTTAGGTATGGGGGCAAGCCGTAATTAAATAGGTGTATTTGCCGTCTAGAGGAATTCAACGCGATCGCG
>NZ_JACJOQ010000079.1:0-9286 GCF_014695635.1 Coleofasciculus sp. FACHB-712
GCTTCCCGCGCCGCCGCTAGCAAATTCAAGGCACTTTCACCGTGTCCTTGGAAAGCATAGGGCGAAGTCCGAGGCTTATAAGCACCGCCGCGCAAAAACTGCGCTCCCGCCGCCTTAACTCGACGTGCGGTTTCAATAATCATTTCTTCGTTTTCAACCGAACAAGGGCCAGCCACCACTACTAAAGGATGGTGTTCGCCAAAAGTGACATAACCGTTAGGCGTTGATACAACAACTTCGCTAGCTTCACCGTGACGATAATCGCGGCTTGCCCGTTTAAAGGGCTGCTCAACCCGCAGAACCTGTTCAACCCAAGGGCTAATTTCTTGCATCTGGAGGGGATCTAAGTCAGCCGTCTCACCAACCAGACCTAATACCACCTTATGCTTCCCAACTATTTTTTCTGGTGTCAGTCCCCAAGTACCGAGTTCGGCGCTAACGCGCTCAATCTCAACCTCTGGAGTGCCAGCTTTCATGACTACAATCATTTTTCCAAATCCATAATTCGGTTGTTTATCTGCCGAATATCTCCTTTTTCAAAAGTCACCAGAGATAATACTTCTCTAGCTTTGCCTAGATAGACCGCCGAGTTTATCTCTCCAGCAAAAAATGAAAATAGCCTGGGGTTCAAACCCCAGGAAAGAGCGAGACCGATGGCAATCGTCCTCTAAACAACTTATAAGTAAAACTCACCTTTGAACTGCTGGTATTTGCGCGGGATTTATGAATCCTTTTGCCCAGCAGAGCGCCATGCTGCTGTCATCCGTCCCCAGTTCGTGGTGAACTCGTTCCAGCCGATTTTACTACCCGGTCTCTCTTCATCCCAGGAGGCTGAGAGAACCCCGTAACTTAATCCCAGAACGCCCAACCCAAAGAAGCCCATACTCACAAGTACAACTGCGGCGTTGGGCAACTTGAACCAGTGCTGGCTAACCACGACATAACTGACAATAAAAGTCAAAATGCCTAAAGCGCTAGGAATTCCACAAAAAAGAGCCATCCGGCGAGCCATGCGTTTGCTCACCACCTCTGGGACTGCCGAAGATTCGAGCTTTCTTGGAGAAGGCTCTTGACCTTCCTTTTTGGCAGTGCTTGGGGTTGTTGGTTGGTTTTTCGCTGGTTTTTTGCGATTCTTCTTAGCGGGTTCAAACGGTAAGCGATTCCGTTGGGATTCTTCTGAAGACATAAGTTTATCGGCGGTTTAACCGCGAATACCCAGGCGACCAATCAAGGCTTGATAACGAGGTCTATCTTCCTTTTGCAGGTAGGACAAGAGACGCTTTCTGGTACCAATCATTGTCAACAAACCTCGCCGGGAAGCATGATCCTTCTTGTTGGCTTTGAGGTGAGTGCTGAGACGATTGATGCGTTCTGTCAGCATCGCAATTTGGAGATCCGTCGAGCCAGTATCAGTTTCGTGAACCTGATACTCCGTCATAATTTCGTGTTTACGCTGTTGCGGCAGAGTCATGGATAAAGTCTATTTTTAGAATGCAGCAATCTCTCATATTATCATCTGATTTGGAAATCGGTGATGGAGAATCGGGAATTGCGAATCAATTGGGAATTTCCGATGTCTGTGCCTGTGTCTCTATCTGTGCGCCAGACGCGATATAGGTTGTTTCTACAAGTTGCTTGGCGACTTTGTTTGCGGCTCGACGTTCATCTAACCAACGTTGCAAAATCAAAGCTGCCGCCTTGCGGTCAATTAGAGGCTTATTTTGGGAGAGCGATCGCCTTTCTGTTTTCAGCAGTTCTTCTGCCTCATAAGACGTGAGCCGCTCATCCATATATTCCAACGGTAACTGGAGAGCCGCTGCCACTCTTGTCGCAAATTTCTGCACCTGCTGCGCCTGAAACCCTAGAGTTCCATCCATTGCATAGGGTAAGCCGACGACCAGAACTTGCACTTGTCGCTCCTCAACCAGGCGTCGCAGTTGCTCAATATCCCGCTCAAAAGATGTGCGTTCGATCGTAGCGATTCCGGTGGCAATCAATCCAGTGCCATCGCAACCAGCTACCCCAACCCGCTTTTTACCGACATCCAAACCCAGTGCCGAGATTCTCTCCATTCTCTTCTCCCCGCTCTGTGCGGCTAGCTTTCGTGGCATCAAGGGATTGGGAATTTAGCACGATTCCCCCTTTTGGAGGCAACGTCACAGAGGACGATAAATCCTTCTGCGGTTCTACCTGCGGCTTCTTATGCTTCGACTTCAGCCAAGACATCCGCCCCGGTACTGCTTTGCGAGCGGGTTGGAGACCCTGAAGCATTTCCGCCAACTGTAGCCCTTCTAGGGAAATGGGCTTTGCCTCCCGCAGCTTGTGCCACACAGAACGAGACATCAGGAGCGAGTGGGAGATTCGTTCTGCCCCTAATTGTTCCAAATATTCTTCTCGTTCTGGCTGATAGTCGGCTGAAGCCAGTTGTAACGATTGAGAAGGATAATCCTTAGCCATCCGAGCCATTTGGGAAAGTAGCTCCGGGTATAACCAAGTGTAGGCTGGGTGTACGGTCAACTCAGCGACATGGGGTTGGGAGCCATCGCGGGACAGAAAAATTTGAAAATAGCCAATTGCTGCCTTGCGCTGCGGTTCAAATACGTAACCACTAACGCTAACCGTCTTGCCAATCCATTGCTTCAAGCTGGTGAGAAACCCGCCAGCGAAGCTAGTTTTGAAGTCATGGATGTGACGGTCATAAACTTGGCGTAGCAGCGGCGGCATTGACACCGTATCGAGTTGATAGAGTAACTGGGCATCAGCATTGCTGACTGGGAGAAGATTGGGTAAATCCGGTTCGCGCTCTTGCAGTGACGAAAGCAGCTCTGGAGCGATCGCCCAATAAGTCAGCTGAGCTAAAGGTTGAAACCCATTCTGGCGGTAAAGAGCCAGTGTTGCTTTGTTGTTAACATTGACTTCCAACACCCAGGTACGCGCTTCCAAGATTGACTCAAAGCAATAACGTAAAAGCTGCGAGCCAACTTCCGCCGGTACCCCTGTCTCCAAAACTACCTGCTCAACCCGCCAAGTGCTGCGCGTGCGGTTGAACGGTGAAACCTGGATCGTACCGCGAACTTGGTTATCCTGCTCCGCGACATGAACGCAAAAAGTGTGCTGACAAGGATTGGGAAACCAGCTCAAGAACTTCAGCGGGCCAAACCAGGGTCGAATTTGATGAACTTTTCTACCCAGATTGTCCGTTGAGTAAATTTGGTCTCCTGCGTCAAAATCTTCTGCGGCTAGCCGTTCCAGCGCATCTAGATCGCGGTATTGAACGGGACGGATCGCAATTTTGGTTTCTTTAGGCAGAAATGAAGTCATGTTAAGTACATGCGCCATGAAGCCGATAGGGTCGAGCGAGTTGCTCTTGGAGAGCAAGCCCAGCTTAAAAACGCAACCAATAGGTTTTTAGTGAAAAAGCCTTTTAAGTGTTGCTGCCAATATCTTAACTGCTTTCCCCTACTGACCGCCGACCAGGAAGAGCCAAAAGCCGACTGGCGAAGAATTTATTTGATTGTCGTTTTTTTCTTTCTAAGTCCTTCTCTGGAAGTCTGGAGTCCAGCAGCAGCCTTGAACTTCGGAGCATTCCAAAGGTTGATCGAGGTCGCTGTGCTAACGGGTGAATTGGACTTCTGACACGAGATTGGGAGACTTCCAACTAAATTTGGACTCTTAAGCCACGACTAACGACGACAGCCGCACAAGCATGGGGTTATTTGACAAACATTTGTAAACTACTATTAAGAACATACAGAAGTAAGAATTCTGCAATGAAGCAACTTGTCACTGTCGAGCGTTTCTGCCTGATTGGTCATATTGTAACGATGGTTTTTGGACTGGCGGGGCTGGTGCTGGTCGTACCCCATCCTGAAATAATTATGAGTTTAGGGGAGACTGGGCAGACTGCATTCCAGTGGAGTATGGCTTGGGGTGGCGTGGTGAATATCGTCTTGGGAACGGTCGCCGTTGCCATTTATGCCTATAGAAAGTTAGGACTGTGGCACTGGCTGACTTTCATGTTGCCTGCGGTGTGCCTGTCCTTGGGAAGCGAATTGCTGGGAACCAGTACAGGCTTTCCATTTGGGGACTACAGCTACCTGAACGGCTTGGGGTATAAGATTGGTGGACTGGTACCTTTTACCATTCCCTTGTCCTGGTTTTATATGGGATTGGTTTCTTATTTAATTGCCTGCGCGGGTCTAAAAACTCGGCAACATCCGAGCTTGGTTCGCTATGTAGGTGCGATCGCTGTAGCTGCTATGATGTTCACCTCTTGGGACTTTGCGCTGGAGCCAGCGATGAGTCAAACAATGGTACCTTTTTGGTATTGGGAACAGCCAGGAGCCTTCTTTGGCACACCTTACGGAAACTATGCCGGTTGGTTTGGCACTAGCTCGCTCTTTATCGGTGTGGGAGCAATATTGTGGAGAAAGACGCCAATTTTATTGGATCGTTCTGGGCTAGGTTTCCCGCTCATCATCTATCTAAGTAACTTTGGTTATGCAGCCGGATTGAGCTTGGCAGCTGGGTATTGGATACCCGTCTCCTTGGGCGTTCTGGTCGGTGTCATTCCAACTTTGACCCTCTGGCAAATGGCACAACCCGCAGAGATTCGCGAATCCACAACGGAAACTCCTGCGAGTTTGAAGCCAGAAATTCCAGTGACTCAAGTCAAAGTGGCGGTGAAGTGAACGTCGATTGGTTAACACTCCAGAGCGCACTATCGCTGCTGCTGCTACTCGTTCAGGCACCAGCAGTAGCGATCCTGCTCTCGCGTCTATTGAAAGGGCCGTCTCGGCGATCGCCCGTTCAACCCAATACTGCCACGCCCGAACTCTTAGGTGCTGTCAGTGTCGTGGTTCCGACTTTAAATGAAGCGGAGCGAATTAGCCCAGCGCTGGCTGGGCTAACCCGCCAAAGCTACGAAGTCCGGGAGATTATCGTTGTTGATAGTCGCTCCCAGGATGGAACTCCAGAGTTAGTTAAAGCGGCACAGCAGCAAGATCCCCGGTTTCGCTTAATGACGGACGATCCTTTACCGCCTAGCTGGGTGGGGCGTCCTTGGGCTTTACATACCGGATTTTTGCACAGCTGCGAGCAGAGCGAGTGGATTTTGGGAATGGATGCCGATACTCAGGCGATTCCCGGTTTAGTTGCCGGTTTGCTCAGGACAGCGAAAGAAGAGGGTTATGACCTAATCTCCCTGTCGCCGCAATTTATCTTGAAATATCCAGGCGAGTGGTGGCTGCAACCAGCACTCTTGATGACCCTACTTTACCGATTCGATCCGGCGGGTACAAATACTCAAGATCCGGAGCGGGTAATGGCGAACGGTCAGTGTTTCCTGTGCCGTCGCTCTGTTTTGGAGGCTGTAGGGGGTTATACCAGCGCCCGAAGTTCTTTTTGCGACGATGTAACCCTTGCTCGCAATATTGCCTCCCGTGGGTTCAAGGTGGGCTTTCTGGATGGAGCCAAGGTTTTGAAGGTAAGGATGTATGAGGGGGCAGCCGAAACTTGGAAAGAGTGGGGGCGATCGCTTGACCTAAAAGACGCTGCTTCCAGGGGTCAGATATGGGGGGACTTGTGGCTGCTATTCGCCGTTCAGGGTTTACCTCTACCCGCGTCCTTGGTTTTACTCAGCTGGCTGGTGATGGGAACTTCGACACTCCCAGTGGTAGCTGCTGTCGGGTTAAATTTATTTCTGCTATTGATTCGGTTTGCATTGCTACTCGCGATCGCGCCTTCTTATGAAAGCAAAGTACAAACCCCCGGCTTTAGGGGATCGGAAACAGGTAAACGGGAAAGGAACTTTGACTTTTTACTTTTACCTGTTTACTTTTATCTTTCCCCTCTGGCAGATCCTTTAGCTGTGCTGCGAATTTTTCTGTCTGCTATCCGTACTCCTAAGCAATGGCGCGGTCGGAGTTATGGATAGTTTTGAGTTTTCAAGCAAAGGGGTAATGAGAGTGATGAGTGTTGGATTTTGAGCGATCGGAGAGTTCTTTAATTCAAAACTCAAAACTCAAAACTCAAAACTCACAACTTTTTCCCAATTCCCCAAAACCAAAACTCATTTAAGAATCGAAATTACTGTTAACCGCATCTACCCGTTCTAGCTGCCAAAGAATTTGATTGCCCTCACGGCGAACCCGCGACACAATCCAGTTACGCCACCCCCAGTGGTCTCCGCGACTGGTGACAGCGCTGGCATTGACATCCATCAAGTCAGCTAATTCAGAGCTAGTAATTAGGTAGCCTTTAGCAGCAATTTCGTCAGCCACGTGGAGAGTTTCTATCAGATTACGCAGCTGGGCGACTCTCACCTCACGGGGCAGATTGTCCTGAGAATCAAGAGCAGATGGAGTAGTAGAATCTACCATGACTAGGCCGAGGTTAGGAGGGTCAGAAGATAAGTCACTCGATTGTATCGTTTTGTTATCAATAGAATTAGTGGCGGGTGAAACAATTGACTCTTCTGCTATGGGTTGTTGCAGCGAAGGAGTCTTCCCCGTCGCAAAAGCCCGCGCGATCGCATCGCAGCGCTCATTCCCCTCATTTCCTGCGTGACCCCGGACATACCGCCACTCGATCCGGGGAAGATTGAGTTCATCGAGTATTTCCCAGAGATCTTGGTTGAGGACGGGTTTCCCTTCTGCCGTCTTCCAACCCTTCTTTTTCCAGCCTTTCACCCATTTGGTTACGCCATTTTTCAGGTATTCGCTATCGGTGTAGAGGGTGATGGGTTCTTGTTGTCCGAGGCCGTTCACGAGTTTCAATGCGCCGATTGCGGCTTGCATTTCCATCCGATTATTAGTGGTTGCCGGATCGGCGTCGCCCATTTCATAGACCGAACCATCGGTGAAATAGACAACAACACCCCAGCCTCCAGGACCTGGGTTGCCGACGCAGGCACCATCGGTATAGATACTTTGGATTGTCCGAGTCAAGGGCATGAAAGTGGTTTTGCGAGGTTGAATGGTTATTGTACAAAAAACGGGCAGCTCCAAGCGAGGGAAAGCTGCCCTATCAGATTATTCAGGATTCTTCAGAGGGTTGTCCTAAAGATTGCTGGAGTTGCAGAAGGTCTTGCAAAATCTCTTGATGCAACTCTGGAAAATCGGCTTCGGGGAGGCTTGATAGCACCTGTTCGTACTCGATTATGGCTTTTTGGCGCAACGGATTGGGTTCTGGATTAACTTGCGATCGCTCATAGTAAGCATTGCCAATTGCTTGATGCAATCTGCCCCAACCTTCTGGGTGAGTGTCTTGAGAAACGTACTTCAACCCTTCCTCATAGCTTGCCAATTGACCTTCATCGCCGCGCTGGTTCAAGGCTGGATTATTTTGAGCGACCTTACTTAAGGAACTCAGTAAGGGGTCCAAACTCGCTGAAAGAAGCGCCGACTTGCCGCGACCGATCCAGGAGTCCCAGTCATCCGGTTTGAGTTGCAAAGCTTGGTCGTAGCTGGCGATCGCTTCCTCATATCGAGCTAAGCGGTGTAGGGTCTCGCCTCTTACCATCCAGACTTCTGAATAGTTGGGTTGGAGTTGCAGAACCCGGTCAAAACTAGCCAGCGCTTCCTCATAGCGGTTCAAGTTTTCCAGGGCTAATCCCCGATTGTAGAAGGCTTCTGGGTCGTTTGCTTTAATTTCTACTGCCTTGTCAAAGCTAGCGATCGCTTCTTCTAAACGGTCTAAGTCCTGGAAAGTATTGCCTTGGTTGTTCCAAGCTTCGTAAAAGTCGGGTTTAATTTCTATCGCCCTGCTAAAGCTGGCGATCGCATCTTGCAACTGTCCTAAATTTTTCTGCATCACGCCTCGGTTGTTCCAGGCGATATAATTATCCGGGCTAAGCGCTAAGCAACGATCGTAGCTAGCGATCGCATCTGACAATTCTCCAGCACTGGCTTGCTGATTGCCTTGATTAAACCAAGCTTCGGCTTCCTCTGCACTCGATGGATTTTCTGCTTCCTCGGCGCTGGATGGATTTGCCGCATTGAATTGATTCACCAATGCTTGCACAATGACTTGCGGATCGGTGGTCTCAATTTGCAGTTGTTCGGAAATTTGCTGAAGTAAACCGCTATCCTGCTGCAACATCACCAACAACTCATCTAGGGTGACTGTTTTGAGTTCTCCGCCTTCCTCACCTTCCTCACTAACTGCGGGGACTTCCTCCTCCGGCGCGTCGAACTCCTCGTATTCATAGATAGAAGAGACGGGTGGGGGGTTTACTGCTCGTGCCGGAGCGTTTCTCGTCAGCAGTTGCATCCCAATATCATAAGAAACTTCCCCGATTTCTCCGCAGCCCACCTGACCAAGCTGCACCATTCGCGCCGCTAACTCATTATTAGGTGCAGGGGAAGCTAATAATCTTTCCCCAAAGCGGTTCAGCCACCCCACCCATAGGGATGATTGACCGCGATCGCCCAGAGATTCAAAAAATCGTAAAACCCGGTCTTGCTGCCAGCCATGCGCGACACCTTCGAGCAGTTGGCTGTACAAAAATTCATAATCTGTATCCGTCAGGGGTTTAGGGGGTTCCGAGCGAACCGAGGCGGTTGTTGGGTTTCGCCTGCCGCCCGTTCCAAATAAACGCTGAAACCACCTTACCAGCGATCGCCATAGTTGCTTGAGCATTTGCTAGAGTCCCCCCGCCCTTACTTTCTCAGATTTTATCTAACGGGCTTGAACAGTTTACTGGCTATTATGAGCTTTTGATCGGTTAACCGTAATGTTTGCTTTCCAGAAAACCACACCAAGTCTCTGAAGACAACCAGAAGGCGATCGCATCCGGTTCGACTAGAGCAACACGTTACACTTTTATCGACACCTCTGTCGCTTGTCTAGCCTGACGAATCCCTGCCGTGACCTACCAACCCCTACATCACAAGTATCGCCCTCAGACGTTCGCGGATTTGGTGGGACAAGAAGCGATCGCCCACACACTCCGCAACGCCATCCGCACCGAACGGATTGCCCCCGCCTATTTATTCACGGGTTCTAGAGGAACGGGCAAAACCTCCAGCGCCCGGATTCTGGCAAAGTCGCTGAACTGTCTTCAGAATAGTCAGCCGACAGAACAACCTTGTGGTGTTTGTCCTGTTTGCCAAGGAATCGCCAAAGGTTCAGCGCTGGATGTAATTGAAATCGACGCCGCTAGCAACACCGGCGTGGACAATATCCGGGAGATCATCGAACGCGCCCAATATGCCCCCGTTCAGTGCCGCTACAAAGTGTATGTGATTGACGAAGTTCATAGTCTCAGTTCAGCTGCGTTCAATGC
>NZ_JACJOQ010000008.1:0-1862 GCF_014695635.1 Coleofasciculus sp. FACHB-712
GAAAAATTTGAGTTTGATTTAATCAGCAGTGGTGGAACGGCTAAAGCCCTTAAAGATGCTGGGCTACCCGTGACGAAAGTTTCCGATTACACGGGTTCTCCGGAGATTTTGGGGGGGCGAGTCAAAACGCTGCATCCTCGAATTCATGGCGGGATTTTGGCGCGTCGGGATGTGCCCCAAGATTTGGCAGATTTGGAGGCGAACCAAATTCGCCCGATTGATTTGGTGGTGGTCAATCTTTATCCTTTTGAGCAGACGATTGCGAAAGAGGGAGTAACGTTGCCGGAAGCGATTGAGCAGATTGACATTGGTGGCCCGGCGATGATAAGGGCTTCTGCAAAAAACTTCCAACATCTAACAGTTTTGTCTAACCCGGCTCAGTATGATTCCTACTTGCAGGAATTGCAGCGACAGGGCGGGGAAGTGTCCTTTGAGTTCCGTCTGGCTAGGGCACGAGAGGCGTTTGAGCATACGGCGGGGTATGACAGGGCGATCGCAACCTATCTTACTCATCAATCCCCTGTAGAGGCAGAGGCGCATACATCGCCCCTACCTACACAATTTGAGCTTTCTGGACAACAGTTGCAATCTCTACGATATGGGGAAAATCCCCATCAACCTGCCGCATGGTATCAAACTGGGGCAGTTGCGTCTGGATGGGCGGCGGCGACTAAACTTCAGGGAAAAGAACTGAGTTATAACAACTTAGTGGATTTGGAAGCAGCGCGGCGGATTATTGCTGAGTTTCCCGATACCCCAGCAGCGACGATTATCAAACACAATAATCCCTGCGGCGTAGGTTTGGGAAATAGCTTGTCTGAGGCTTATGAAAAAGCTTTTAATGCTGATTCGGTTTCGGCTTTCGGGGGGATTGTGGCGCTAAATCAGCCGATTGACGCCTCCACAGCGACAGCACTCACCAAAACATTTTTAGAATGCGTCGTGGCACCGGGATGCGAACCAGAGGCACAGGAAATTCTGGCGGCTAAGTCTAAGGTGCGGGTTTTGACTTTGCCAGACTTGGCGGCTGGACCAGAAAATACAGTTAAAGTTATTGCCGGTGGTTTCCTCGTCCAAGCTTCTGATGACGTGGTGGAAAACGCCAGCCAGTGGCAAGTCGTCACGGACAAACAACCGACGCCAGAACAACTTGAAGAATTATTATTTGCCTGGAAGGTGTGTAAGCACGTCAAGTCTAACGCGATTGTTGTAACACGCGATCGCACTACTTTAGGTGTCGGTGCCGGACAAATGAATCGCGTCGGTTCGGTCAAAATTGCCTTAGAACAAGCTGGAGAAAAATCCTCAGGTGCCACGCTTGCCAGCGATGGTTTCTTCCCCTTCGATGACTCGGTGCGGACAGCAGCGGCGGCGGGAATTGTAGCGATTGTTCAGCCGGGAGGCAGTCTGCGCGATCAAGATTCAATTAAGGCTGCCAATGAGCTTGGTTTAGTGATGGTGTTAACAGGCATCCGTCACTTCTTGCATTAAGCAGTCACAGAAAGAATCAGAGGGAGGTAGCGATCGCTAGGTTCAAATACTTTATGGCGATCGCTCACCCTTTTAACTACTTCCCTGCATTTCTAAAATCAATCATTGTCTGACGATAGGGATCTGGCAATCCGGTGTCATAACACTTACCGTTGACAATATATCCGGTCATTCCCTCTTCCTGTTGCAATTGATCGAGACAGGATGTTAACTGAAATTCGCCTTTTTCGTCCCGGAAGTTGTTTTGAATATTATTTTCGAGAAATTCAAATATTTTCGGTGTGAGTACATATAAACCGAATATACATAAGAATTGATCTTCTGCCATTCCCTCTACACGAAGATGCTGGCGTGCATACTCAATTGTGGGC
>NZ_JACJOQ010000080.1:0-8166 GCF_014695635.1 Coleofasciculus sp. FACHB-712
CAACAGGGAATCCCGAATCATCAAAACAAATTGATGAGAAAGTTGGATGTACCCACCCTGCAACGCGAGGTGATGCCAGAAGAGGAAGAAGAAAAAGAACTCCAGATGAAGCCGATGATACAGTGTCAGTCTAGTGAGGATGGGAAACCCGCCTCACCGGATCTCGAAGCAACCATCCAACAGGCACGAGGAGGCGGACAGCCACTCGCACAGAGCATCCTGGAACCGATGGAGCAGGCATTTGGAGCTGACTTCAGCAGGGTGAAGATTCATACGGATGCTCAATCTAACCAGTTGAATCGCTCAATCCAGGCGAAGGCATTTACAACAGGGCAGGATATTTTCTTCCGGGCGGGAGCATATGAGCCGGGAAGCCGGGGCGGACAAGAGTTGATCGCCCATGAACTGACTCACGTTGTTCAGCAGAATGGCAGTGCAGTGCAGCGATCGCTGCGGTTGCAGCGATCGCTGCAACCGCAGCAAAAGTCCGTTATTCAGCGCCAAGGCGATCAAAGTCCTGCACAGTCAACAGCAGGATTTAGTGGAGATGTGGCAGGAGATTTAGACAAACTCTACAAACAAGCAGAAGAAGCTCAACCGGAACTGTACGAAAAAGTCACTCAAATTGCCAGTGAGACCTCTGGGGTGGCAAAGCTACCTCAAGCCTTAAAAGGGCGAGAACGAGCAATGGAGAAAACAATGGCTGATTACAAGGGGGATGTTTCTAAATTAGTAGATATTGCACGCGGTTCTATAGTTTACAAGTCATTTCCTGACTTAATGGGTGGGCTAGATGTCTGCAATAGAAATTTAACGCTGGTGCGAGAAAAGAATCGCTTTGCACAACCTACCCCAGCTGGCTATCGCGATATTCTTCTAAACGTTCAGCTATCAAATGGTCATATTGCGGAATTGCAACTCCATCTAACCCAAATTCTAGAGGTTAAGTCAGGTGCAGGGCATAAAATATACGAAGAGGTTCGGAAAATAGAGGCAGCAGCTCAAACAGCCGATCGGGCTTTAAGCTCAGAAGAAAAAGCAAAAATTGATCAGCTTAATGCAGAAGCAAAAGCACTTTACGATCAGGCTTTAGCTAACGCGGGTGGATGATTGACATTGACTGGATAACTCAAAGTAATGTCGGTATGCACTCAATAGAATCGGTACAAGCAGCGAATCAAGTTAACTAGCGGATCATCATATTATGGACTTACCACTCTACTGCATTGTAGGAGATCGACCCGTTAAAGCTATCGAGACCGAAGACGGGGGCATGGATGTTCTTGCCTATGAGTGGGATACTGGCGAGTTTAAGCGTGCAATGCAGTATCTTTCAAAGATTACTTTGGGAGACGGGGAAATAGATTATGTTTCTGAGCAAGAGTTTGAGCAGTATGTCGAAAAACTGCGTCAACAAGCATCATAGGCAGTAAAACCCCTGCAATCATCGTGCAGGGGTAAGGTATCAGGTAGAAGATAACGATCGATCAATGATTGTTATCGCAAGTTGCCACCGATCTCAATCAACCGCCTAATAAAGCCCTTGCCTTCGCTTCAGCAGGGACAATGACTTTGTTCTTAAAAGAGGCGATCGCTTCCTCAAAAGCGTTATACCAATATGTTTCCAACACCCAAGGATAGCGTTGGAAATCTTCAAACATCGCGTATTCTTTCTGGGCTGAAGTATGTAGCAATGGCTGCACCGGCACCGATTGCAGATTGGGAATAATAGCGTGCAATTCTTGAGGAATACTTCTAGGATCGGTGAGATCGGCAATGATGAACCGCGAAATTTGAGCCAGCGTCGAGATGGTTTCCGTCAGGTCTTTACTTGTCGATGTCTCGCAGTCTATAACCACCGGCAAATAGTTATATTTGCGAAGTGCATCCAAGATTGGCTTGCGCTCCTGGGTGCAGCGACCCAGAACCAGTATGACTTTAGAAGAGATAGTGTTATTGAAATCGGGGATTTTTTGAGTGTTGAGCAGCCGACTGATAAACTCGGCAACTTCCAGATTGTCCACTGCGATCGCGGGTTCGCCAAAAGTAGTGATGACTAGGCTCAACTGCTTGGCTCCCTTCAGTTTTAATCCCAAAGTGGAAATCCCATAAATTGAACACTCCTCAAGGTTGGCTCCCTCTAGATTTGTCCGCACCACCTGAGCCTCACTCAAGTTTGCCCATCTCAGGTCTGTCTTGCGGAAGTCTGCCACGCTGACAACTGCTCGTCTCAGGTTTGCCCATCTCAGGTCTGCCCCACTGAAGTTGGCTTCACTGATTTCTGAATTGCTCAAGTTGCTTCCGCTCAGGACTGTCCCTTTTAAGTTGGTTTTGTTGAATTTTGCCTTGCTGAGATTGGCAGCACTTAGGAGTGCGCCATTGAGGTCTGTCCCATCTAGGAGTGCGCCGCTGAGGTCTGCCCATCTCAAGTCTGCCCCGCTGAGGTTGGCTCTACTGAGGTTGGCTCCGCTCAGGTTAGCCGAGGTCAGATTAGCCCCGCTGAAGTTGACTAAGGAGAGGTCTGCCCCACTGAGATTGGCTGTGCTGAGGTTGGCTCGTTTAAGGTTAGCCATCTTTAGGTCTGCTCGGATTTGAGGATTCTGTTGTCTTTCCTCATTCCAGGCTTTCACTCCTTGTTTGAGCAGATCCAATTGTTGCTTATTTGTCCGATTTTTCAACCGGGTTTCAATCTCAATTCCTGTCGGGTTTGTTTTAAAATCTATGTTGTTTTTTGCCATATAGCTTTCCATAAATCCTCTCTAAATTCACAAACATTCAATACTTGAACTCAGATATCCAAACATACTTCAAGTGATTGCGACCAGCGACTTTACGCTTTTGCTGGCAGCTAATTTTTGTAATTTTGGATTTAACAAATTAAGTAACTACGTAATTACACGTAAATGGTTTAATTTGATGATCTATATCTTAAGGAATACGCCTTGAGTCTGACTACCATTAAGAGTACATATTTACACAATCTTTAAACAAGTAGTATATTTACTGAGCTTAAAGATAAATTTCGCCATAAATGTTACTAAGCATACAGACAAGAATGACATAATATGTAGAACAACAAAAAAGGCTTTTGTTTTGAACTAGGTGAGATTACGGGGGCACACCAGAAGAAGAGGGGAAAAGCGATCGCATTTAGCGATACTGCCAAGGGTTTTATTTAGACTAAAAAGCATACTGTGATTGCTTTATAGCCGTTCTTGGATAAGGTGAAAAACATTTGTCAGTTTAATCGCTTTGTTATCGGCTTCGCGATCGCTCATCCGCTCGGTACGCAATTCTAGAAAAACTACTCGGTAAAATTAAAACTCAGTTTCCGCCGAAGTAAGCAGAGCTTTGTCAAGAGCCTTGCCAGTTTTTTTCGACTCACGTCCGCAAATTCCGGAAAAACTTACCAGGTGTGCCATGCCAATAGAGACGGTAGTTTGTAGTTTTAGCTACGAACCCCGTTCCCGTAGTTACGGAAGACATTCTAAGCAAGATGGCGATTTCAGCAAACAATCAAATCAGCGTCAGCCATCGTAGAGGTAAGGGATTGGCATCCCTAACGTCCGCTCAGTAAATCATTCGCCTTTGCCTCAGCAGGGGCAATAATTTTTTCTTCTACACAAGCGATCGCATCTTCAAGGCTCTGATACTGGTAAATGGGTTGAGCGTAAGGATATTCCTGAAACTCCTCCGACACAGCCACCTCTTTGCTATCCACTTGTACTAACGGTTGAACCGGCACCAAAGGGATACCTTGGAGAATTTTTAGTAATTCTTGGGGGATGCTGCTGGCGTCCGTGAAATCCACAATCACAAACTTCGCCATCCCAGCTACCGTGGAGATTGCCTCTGTGAGTTCCGGCGTCGCTGCTTTTTCTAACTCCACCGACAAAGGCAAATAGTCATGTTGGCGAAGGGCATTGCGAAGCCCCTCCAGAAAATCTTTCCGCCCATCTGCTTTGAAACTGCCCAAGATCGGCACGATATTGGAGGCTATTGAGGGAAAAACCTCGCGGATTTTCTGGTGATTCAGCAACAAGTACATAAATGTCGCCACTTCCAGATTATCCAGTGCGATCGCTGGATAATCTGGCGGAGTAATCACCAAATTTGACTGGTTGGCTCCTTCCAACTTTAACCCCCAAGACGAAATCCCATAAACTAAACAACCCTCTAGGTTTGCATTCTCAAAGTTAGTCTTGAGCAACCTTGCCCCCATTAAGTTAGCCTCACCCAAATTCGTCCCGCGCAGATCGGCTCCTTGTAAATCCGCCCCAATTAGATTCGCTTTAAACAAATCCGCCTCGCGGAGGTTCGCCCCGATTAGATTGGCTCCCCGCATATCTACCTCTCTAAGGTTCGCCCCAACCAAATTCGCCCCAGACAAATCAGCTTTACCCAGGTAGACCCAGTGCATATCTGCTCCTTCAAGGTTTACCCGGCTCAGGTTCGCCTCAAAGAGGTAGGCTTCGCTGAGATTAGCTTCAGTGATATCTGCCTCTGACAAGTCCGCTTTACTCAGGGATGCTCCCCTCAAATCCGCACCCCGAAGGTCTGTTCGATGCAGAGATGCCTGCATCAGATTGGCTCCACTCAGGTCAGCACTGCACAGAGACGCCCCCGCCAGGTTAACTCCACCCAAATCTTCCTGGCGTAAATCGGCTCCAATTAAATTTGGCGGGATTCCCGGACTCAATTTACGCCACTTATTCCAAGCTTCTACTCCTTGCTTGAGTAAAGCTCGCTGTTGCTTGTTTGCCATGCACTTCAGCTCCCCTCTCTTTTGGCAGATGCGATAATTTTTGGTTAGGCACCCCTAAAGGGTACCAACGATGTCTTGGCGGTTTAAATCGGTTCTCCTGCGCCCTGATATAGAGATGATACTGGTTACAAATTCTCAAAAGACTACTGAAATCGCCGTTTTCTGAAAGAAAAGGCTTTGGACAATGGCAGTTCGAGCAATTCATTAACCGGCTTGTAGATATTCACTGAGGTTTCTTGGGAACCCTAGAAGAGGCAGCGACTCTACTCTGACGAAGAGAACCGAGATTTCAAGTGCTGTTACTCGCCAGTCCGTCTTTGGGTAGAAAAAGTGGGAAAGGGATGTTTAAGGGAGAAAAGTTTGGCGCTCAATTTTTCCTCCACTCAGACAAATCTAACCCCTGAATCCTTCCTTACAAGGCCAGGGGAAACCACGAAATCAGCCTTTTCTAGGGGAAAGGTTAAGTGAAGATGTATTGGTTTTACGTCCACTGGTCTGATACACAATTGCTACCATTTATTAACTAGCGGCAGAGAGATTTAATTATTTTGAATGTTTGTTTCAAAGGATTGAGAAAGTTATCTGACTGCGGGAAGCTGCCCAACCTAGAATTCTCAGTCTATCCTTCTAAAACGTCCATCTTCGAGCCAAGACAGACAAGGCTGTCGTCCGTGCTGTCGGCAAGAGGATTCTTTAATAGAGACAAAGTCAGTGGTTCCCTATTCCAGCCTATCTAAACCAGTCGAGGAGTTTACCGTTGCAAGTCCCAGCTGAAACCGTATCTCTTCCAGCTTTGGAGGTTTTAGAAACTCCCGCCGCTTCCCCGCTGGTAGTTTCTTCCAATTCACCTTCCAAACTTTCCAAACAGGTAATTCGGTCTAGCCTAAAAGCGTCTACTTGGGATGCTGTCTTTGCTGTCGTGTTTGGCGGCATTACCGGCGGCGTCCTGCTCAGTAATTTCTTACTCCAATTAGGTGCAAGCCCAATGGAGATTGGGATGTTGTCGTCCGTCCCCATGCTGGTGAATTTGCTGCAACCACTAGGAGCGTATCTGTCAGAACGAACCATCAGTCGCCACTGGTTTAATGTCTGGATCTACGGCCCGTCGCGGCTGCTGTGGCTAATTTTAGTGGCAGGAATTGGTTGGAGTTGCTGGCACCCAACGGATTCGCCCAACTTGGTCAGCTGGACATTAGCAATCGTCTTGGCAACCAATATCATTGGCAGCTTGGGCAGTGCTAACTGGCTCAGCTGGATGGCGGCGTTGGTTCCGGAACAGTTGCGGGGGCGATATTTTGGCTTTCGCAACAGTGCTATCAGCTTGACCACTCTGCTCTCCGTACCCCTGCTCGGTCTAGCCGTGTCGGTTTGGCCTGGCGGGCCGCTTCAGGGATACGGTGTGGTCTTGTTCTTGGGAGTCATCATTGGGTTAATTAGTTTGGGCTGTCAGTTTTTCATGGTGGATGTGAATCCCCAGACGCAGCACGGCACTGCTGACGAGGCAGGGGAAACTGAGCGTTGGGGAACTGCGATCGCTCTGCTCAAAAATGGCAATTTTGTCAGGTTTCTGCTTTACTTCAGCTTTTGGGCATTTGCGGTTAATATCTGCACTCCTTTCTTCGGTCTCTATCTGCTGGACAACCTGAATATCGATGTCAGCTGGGTAACGCTCTATAGCAGCTTAACGGCGGCGGCTACCTTGGTAATGATGGTGGTATGGGGGAAGCTGGCAGACCGAATTGGGAATCGTCCACTTCTGGTATTTGTGGGGGTGTTGGCAGCACTGACACCTTTACTCTGGCTGGGGCTGGGAGCTGACCCAGTTTCGGTTTGGGTTTGGTTCCCGCTTTTACACCTGTTCATGGGTGGCACCTGGGCAGCGATTGACTTGTGTACCAACAATTTGCAAATGGCTGTGGCAGCAGGACGCCATCAATCTGCTTACTTTGCGATCGCTGCGGCGGTTGCGGGTGTCAGTGGCGCACTGGGAACGACTGTCGGGGGATTTCTGGCTGAGTTGGACAATTTCGGTGGCTTGCCAACCGTGTTTGCTCTGTCTGCTGTTTTACGACTTGTGGCTATCCTGCCTTTAGTCTTTGTCAAGGAGCATCGCAGTCATCCGATTCGGAAGGTTTGGCGATCGCTCATTTCGCCGAAACTGCAACTTGTGCCGCTTCGGGCCCCAATTACTGTAGATCCACTGACAAATGGATCAGAATAAGGGTAGGGGTTAGGGGTTGGTGTTCTCATCAACCCCAAAAAAACATGAATCAGGTAGACTACCTTCGGATTAGCTTAATTGACCGCTGCAATTTCCGGTGTCAGTACTGTATGCCGGAGGGTGCTGAGCTTGACTACATTTTGCAGCAACAGCTGTTAACTGATGAAGAATTGCTCACCCTGATCGAAGAGGTATTTATCCCGGTAGGATTTACTCGATTTCGTCTAACTGGGGGCGAACCGCTACTGCGTCCGCGGGTGGTGGAGTTGGTGGAGGCGATCGCGTCCCTGCCGGACACGCAAGACCTCTCCATGACCACCAACGGGTTTTTACTCGCCCCAATCGCCCAACAACTCTACGACGCCGGGTTGCGACGCCTGAATATCAGTCTGGATTCGCTCAATCCCGAAACCTTTGACAAAATTATCGGCAATCGCGGTCGTTCTCAGTGGCAGAAAGTTTGGGATGGAATTCAAGCCGCCCATCGCGTCGGGTTCGACCCTCTGAAGCTGAATGTGGTGGTCATTCCCGGCGTGAACGACCAAGAAGTGCTGGATCTGGCTGCGTTAACAATTGACCGGCATTGGCACGTCCGGTTTATTGAGTTTATGCCAATTGGCAACGATCGGTTATTTGTCGGAAATGGTTGGGTGGCATCCGCCGATTTGCGCCAACGCATCCGCGACGTCTTGGGATTGACAGAATCTTTTGTTCGGGGTAACGGTCCCGCCGATGTCTTCCAGATTCCCGGAGCCAAAGGGACGCTAGGATTTATTAGTCAGATGTCCGAGTGTTTTTGCGATCGCTGTAACCGGATGCGTCTATCTGCGGATGGCTGGTTGCGTCCCTGTCTGCTGAATGAGACGGGTCAAATTGACCTAAAAACCGCCCTCCGCGCCGGTGTTAATACAGCCGAACTCCGCAATCAAGTGCAGCAATTGCTGTTAATGAAACCAGAGATTAACTATAAGCAGAGAGATGCTGGCACGACTGGTGCGTATAGCCGCACCATGTCGCAAATTGGGGGCTAAAAAATAATTTTGAGTTTTGAATGAGTCCTGAATTATTCAAAACTCAAAACTCAAAACTATCTTAAGCTTGGCGTGAGTAGTACTCAACCACCAGCAGTTCGTTGATTTGCAGCGCGATCCATTCGCGCTCAATCACGCCGTTGACTCTG
>NZ_JACJOQ010000081.1:0-10640 GCF_014695635.1 Coleofasciculus sp. FACHB-712
TCAGGCCAAATCAATACATCTTGGTAAGTTCCCTTCCAGTTTGATTGGTCTAGCTGTTTGCGAATCTGGTCGATGATTCGGATAAAAGCTGGTTGCATGAGCAATTCAGCTTGCTTCCAACTCGTAATATTTGTGAACTTTGGCATCATTTTTATCTTATAAAATTGAAAAAAATGTGATAGAAAAAACTTAAGGTTGAGGTGAAGATGGTGACGAGACTGGAGCTTCTCGCTGTACAGTTTCGACTTGACTAACTTGAAAAACCAAGGTAAAAGGTTGACCCATCTTTTTGGC
Source organism: Coleofasciculus sp. FACHB-712 (assembly GCF_014695635.1). Taxonomy (NCBI): domain Bacteria; kingdom Bacillati; phylum Cyanobacteriota; class Cyanophyceae; order Coleofasciculales; family Coleofasciculaceae; genus Coleofasciculus; species Coleofasciculus sp. FACHB-712. Next base: position 295 of record NZ_JACJOQ010000081.1, read on the forward strand.
AACAAATTCTTCCAACAATCGCACTTGTTTAGGAGTTAAAACTTGCTCAGCGCGAACAGTAAGATAAACTTTAGGGGGGTTTGTTAACCAGTTGGACTCAGTTTTAACCAGTTCTACTCGCTGAAAAGTAATCGTATTCTTCAGTAGCGCCTGCTTCAAACTCGCTTCTAGTCGGGCTTGCCGGAGTAATTCTACAAAACTGATCCCTAAAGGAATCAAGAGAATCGCCGTCAAGGCAAGCGTCCAACTTAGGGCTTTCCTTGCTTTCGCTAGAGGGGTGTAGCCGGACAATAAAAAAGTCAGCATACAGGCAAGGGTAATCCCCAGCAAGTTCGTCATGTACAGCAGCGCTGCACCCAGACTCAGCGACCAATTCGCTTGGGCAAGCCCCAAACCAATGACACAAACCGGAGGCATCAGCGCCACAGCGATCGCTGTCCCCGCCAAAGTCCCAGAAATTTTGGGCTGCACTTTCGCAAAGCCACTAATGCCTCCAGCGACTACAGCAATTCCCAAATCGAGTAGAGTCGGTCTAGAGCGAGACAGTACTTCGCTGCCAAATTCTGGGAGTCCGACAAAGGAACCCAGAAGCATCGCTAAAACAATCGCCAGACACGTCCCCACGACGACTGCAACCAACCCTTTGCGAAACAGAATCACGTCGCCTTCTAAAGCGGCAAAGGCTAATCCGCGAATGGGGAACATCAACGGGGCAACGATCATCGCACCAATAATGACAGCCGCACTGTTAGTCAACAATCCCAAAGTAGCTATCGCGCAGGAACCAATAATCAACACGATGTAGTTCAAATCCATCGTAGATTCTTCCAACAGCCCCTCTCGCTGCACGCCTAACTCCTGCTGTGCCTTTCGTCGCCATCGCCGATATTTCGACCACTTCCAATGAATATTTTTTAGCAAATGAAAATAATACCCTAAAATTCTATCTGAAGCCTGATAAAAGCTCCGCTTGATGCTCAATATTCACAATGATCGCAATCCCTCCGCCAAATTTAGCTACGTCTCTGGATGGAAATCAGCAGTGAATTATCGGTGTTTACAGGCACGCTTCCCGAATGCTTCACACTCCAATCTGAAAAAATTAGTGAAATCTTTGACAAACTCTGCGGATTCGTTGGGTTTATCCGAGTGGTATTAATATTGAGCGTACATTCTTTTTTCGGCAGGTCGCACCATGATCGGGCGTTTATTAGACCAGCGTTACCAAGTTGTCCAAGCCTTGGGGGCCGGTGGATTCGGAAAAACCTACATCGCCAAAGACACCCGCCGTCCTGGTGCCCCAACTTGTGTTGTCAAGCACCTCAAGCCTGCTAGTAGCGACCCTCATTTTTTGGAAACGGCTAGACGGTTATTCACTAGCGAAGCCGAAACTCTAGAACAACTGGGAAATCACGACCAAATTCCTAGATTATTAGCCAACTTTGAAGAAAACCAAGAATTTTACTTGGTACAAGAGTTCATCGATGGGCATCCCCTCAGCGCCGAACTCTCACCCAGTTATCGTTGGGAAGAAGGTCAAGTCATCCAGATGCTGCAACAAGTCTTAAGCGTTTTGGAATTTGTCCACTACAACGGCGTCATCCACCGCGACATCAAACCAGACAACTTAATCCGACGCAACTCAGATAGCAAGCTAGTTTTAGTTGACTTTGGCGCAGTCAAGCTACTGCGAACTCAAACACTCATCAATCAAGCACAAGCCAGTGCCACCGTTGCCATTGGCACTCCCGGCTATATGCCAACCGAACAAGCGCAAGGCAGACCCCGCCCCAATAGCGATATTTATGCTTTGGGTATGATTGGCATCCAGGCACTGACGGGATTGATGCCGCTACAATTGCACGAAGATCCCCAGACAGGCGAGATTCTCTGGCAGCATCTAGTGGCGGTCAGTCCAGGGTTAGCAGGTTTTTTAACAAAAATGACCCGCTACCACTTCAAAGACCGCTATCAGTCAGCGACGGAAGCACTACAGGAATTGCAACAGCTAATCTATGGCAGTAGACAGCCAGGAGTAGGGGTTGGGTATCCACCCATTGAGTACGCGCCCTCTCCCCCAGCGCCGCCAACTCCACCGTCTGAACAGAAAACCCTTCCGGTCGTTCCTCCCCAACCCACGCCACAACCTACTCAACAACCAATTAGTCAAGAGTACAATCCGCCTGTTGTTGCTCCCTCGTCTAATAAATTTCCCCTAGCGATGGGGATCGGGGTAGCTATTTTGGTATTTGCGGTAGGGGGGGCTATTGCTCTTTATCAATCCCAACCCAAGAGTAATGGAGGGTCTAAGAGCAATCCGAATGAAGTGGTAGACAAAGTACAAGAGACTTGCAAAGTTTCGGATGGGCCATTAAATGTACGTTCTAGCCCTAACGCTTCGGTAGTAGGTAGCGTCAAACAAGGGACGATTTTATCTGTTACCGGCACTGCACGAAATGGTTGGGTGCCGATTAGTTCGCCGCTCAAGGGATGGGTATTTAGAAAATATATCGATTGTGGCTCATCGGCCTCAACGCCTACCAAGCCCACTCCAACAACGACTGCCAAACCCTCTCCAGAAACGCCGAAACCTACCGTCGATCGGGGGCGGGAGATCATCGCCCAAGCGACGGAAAAATTTCAAGCGGGAGATTTCGACGGCGCGATCGCTCTCGTTAGATCCATTCCCGCTAACAGTTCTGCTTACGGACAAGCGCGGGAAGCGCTGCAAGAGTGGTCTTTGAACTGGTCAGTTGCACAAGGGATATATCGGGATTCCCAAAGAGCTTTCGAGCAAGGTCGGTGGCAAGATGTAATTGCCGCTGCAAACGACCCTGGACTTCCCCAAATCCGGTATTGGCAAGATCGGTTACGCCAATTAGCTGCACAAGCCGAGCAAAAACAGAACGAACAAACACCGTCTCCCAGCCCCAGCGAAAGCCCCACCGAGAGTCCTAGTCCCACTGAAAGCCCTAGCCCGATTCAGAGTCCGAGTGAAAGCCCTAGCCCCACGGAGAGTCCGGCAACTGAGCCTTCCTTGTGACGACACTCAGATAAGTGCTAAGCGATCGCTTTCCGCTCAAATCGGGCACATTTCCCTACTTGCTCTCATCGGGAGGTGGAGGGAACGGCACCAGCGCCGCTTGGAAGAAATAAACGCGACCGCAATATTGCGATCTGTTAGAACAGATCGTTTCTATCGCCACATTATTGACATTAGTAACATCAAATGACATGGAATCTTTCTGCCCAGGAGCAATCGTGCGAGAATGCTTACGCTGTCCATCTAAATAAACATTGACCGTGGTAGGAGGACTACCGCTGTCGTTATCCCGCATTCCATATTCCAAATCCAGGGTTTGGAAGTAAGTGTCATAACCCTCCGGCATGATTCTACAGGTCATCGACACGAAAGCGTTGCCTGGAGCCAGACTGAGACGGCTGGTGTAGACGGCTCTACCCACAGCAACATCTGATTTATAAGGACGCCAACGACCAGGGCCAGTGCTAACACATTTAGTCTCTGGTAGAGAGACTGTACGCCGTGCCTGTACAGCTTGATTGCCCAGAGTCGCCAAGACAAAGGACAGCAGGCCGCCAACAAGAAGTTGACTGATCAACTTGGTTTTTTGCATGGAGAGATCGCCAAGTTAAAAGGTAACAATCTTTACTAATGATACCGAATCCCCAGCCGCTGAATGGGCAATAAATCTAATAATAATCAGAATGGGAGCGCTTGGGTTAGAGAGAGCGCGATCGCGATGGGCTGACTGACAAATCAGATCGGACTAAAGGCGAGATCCCGGACTTCTCTAAGAATTCCGGGATCTAAACCGCTGGCATCTCACCACTCAAATAAGACTGCAATATAAAATGCCTGCAACTATCCAAACCCCAAGAGACAGTTCTAGTGGGTGCTAAATATCCTAGCAGCAGCGGCAACACCGGCTCCGGGAGTAAAGCCTTCGTATCCGACTTCTCGCAGTGTCGCTTCCAGAGCGGCAACGGCAGCGAGAATATCGCGATCGCTCACAAAACCCAAGTGACCAATCCGGAAGATTTTTCCTTTGAGATGGTCTTGTCCGCCAGCCAGGACAATGTCGAACCGCTTTTTCATCACGCTACGGATTTGTTCTGAATCCACCCCAGTCGGTGCCACAGCGGTAATCGCCGGACTGCCTGCACCTTCAGGCGCAAACAGCGGCAACGAGAGCGCATTCATCGCCTCGCGGGTCGCCGTCATCAGCCGTTGGTGACGGGCAAAAATCGACTCCAAACCCTCGGCTTTCATCATTTTGAGGGCAACGTGCAGCCCCACAAATAAGTTCACCGGAGGGGTAAAGGGAGTCGTGTTTTTGGCGGCATCTTTGCGGTACTTGCCCAAATCCAAGTAGTAGCGGGGCAACTTAGCCGTTTTGTAAGCTTCCCAAGCTTTCGGGCTGACAGAGACAAACGCGAGTCCTGGGGGAATCATGTAACCTTTTTGGGAGCCAGACCCCACCACATCAATGCCCCATTCATCAATCGGCAGATTCACCGCTCCTAAGCTGGTAACAGCGTCAACGATCATTAAAGCTTCACCGTGGCCTTTGACGTGACGATTGATTGTTTCCAGGTCGTTGAGAACGCCAGTGGATGTCTCGCTATGGGTGACAATGACCGCTTTGATTTGTTTATCTGTATCGGCTTCGAGTTTTTCCCGGAATTGTTCTGGGTCGAGGGCTTGACCCCACTCAGCTTTTACCGTATCAACATTCAGACCGAAAGCTTGGCTAAGTTCCGCCCAGCGATCGCCAAATTTGCCATTACAGCCAACCAAAACGCGATCGCCTGGACTCAGGAAGTTAATGATGCCAGCTTCCATCGCCCCCGTGCCACTGGCAGTTAACATCAGCACGTCATTCTCGGTTTGGTGCAACCATTTCAGGTTTTGCGTCACCTCAGCCATCAGTTTGCTAAATTCACTGCTGCGGTGCCCAAATGGATGCTTGGCTAAGGCGAGTAATACCTGTTCCGGCACGGGTGTTGGGCCGGGAATCATCAACATTAACTTATCGTCCATCGATCTGTCCTTAAACTTGAAGAGCGCATACTCCAGAATCGCATATCTTTTCCAATCCATTCACCAATTAGCAATCAGCTTTTTAGCTTTTCGGAGTAATTGAGTAATCGATAGTCAGTAGTGGGTAATCGGTTTACAGTCTCTTTACGAGCTAGTACTGACAAGTAAGGAGTTAATAACTACTAAAAGATTGACAAAAAGCCAAATCTTTACTCTAATTTCTCCGGTGGAATTTTTCTTAAAAAAGCGGGAAGGTCTACCTGTAAATGTTTGTTGGGTTGAGGGGACGGTAAAGGAGTTCGGTTGATTGGCTGAGGAATCTCAGCCACAGTTGGGGGTTCTATTGCCATCAGCAGTTCTTCCAGATCCTCAGGGCTATCTGCTAGCACTCGTTGCAAGAAATCCTTTAGTTTTTGAGCGCTACGAAGGCTAGCATTGCAACGGTCTTTCCAGTACTGGATGGCGGCTTCGTACTCATTTGCTTGCTGGGCTTGCATGAGAATTTGCTCTTGCAGGGTCGCGGTGTGAGTTTCTAATTCGGTTGTCTGGGCTTGATAGCGATCGCGCGACTCTGCCAAGTCGTGGCAAGCTTGTTGCAATCGAGCCTGAATTTTGGCTTGCTTGTCTAGCTGGTTTTCTAGGTCTTCAATCTGGCGGTGAAGAGCTTTAATGGCTGCATCCTGTTCACCAACCAAGTCTTCAGTCTCGGAAAGGTTTGCCAACAGTTGTTGCTGTTCTTCCAATGTTTCGTTGGCTTCTTGGAGTTGATCTTCTAGCTGATTGATAACTGTAGCGCGATCGCTACATCGACTATAAAGCGCCTGCATTTGCTGCTCTTGCTCTAGCGCCTGCACCTCCAAACGCCTTATTACAGTTCGAGCTTCCAGAATTTGAAATTCTAGCTCCTGCACTCGTTGTTGCTGGGCTTCTAAGGCTGTTTGCCGGTTCGCTAGCTCTTGTTCCAGCAGCGTTTGACTGTTTTGGCTAGTCTGACGGCTCTGAGCTAGCTGCCTTCGCAAACGTCCTAATTCCCCTTGCTGCGCCTCAGCTAAAGTTTCAATCGTCGCTAACAATTCTTGAACCGTTTCGTCTTTGAGAACCGCTTGCGATTGATGATTCTCTAGCGCTTGCTGCTGCTCGAACAGCTGTTGCTTGAATTGATCGAGCGCCCGCTGTTGAAGATTCGCGGCTTCCTCTGTCGATGCTAGCTGAGTTTCTAAAAGATGTTGCTCGCTTAGTTGGAGCCTCAACTCACTGACACAAGCCTGGGATTCCTCCAACGCCTGCTCTAACTGATGAATGCGAGCTAACTGCTGCTGTTCTTGCGAAGGCGATCGCGCCAATTCCAGCGGTTCTGGAGGCTCCAGTTCCCAAGATTGTCTTTGTGGATCTTGTTGCGGGGATAATTCGCTGGGATGAGGCTGTGGAGTAGCAAGAGCATCCTTTGCCTCTGCGTCTGCTGAAGCTTCCTTTGAATTTAACCAAAAACGATCGGCTGAATCTGGTTCAGTCACTCCGAACCTCCCAGAAGTCAATAACGGTCTTGGAGCATCCAACAGCCATCTCGCATTTCCGAGTGATGAGTTAGCAGTTAGCAGTTCTCGGAGCGTTTATCACTGTTTATCACTTAAGTAAGTAGAAAGCATTGACCCTAATTTTAGGGCTTTCCGGCGATTTTTCTGTATTGAGGACGAAGCATCAGTGCCAGCATCTAGGCACAGAATTCAGGTATTTAACAACTCTGGCTTCGCCCCACACCCTTTCTAATCTCAATACCTTTTATACCTTGGGTTCTCGGTGTCCGGTGACAATATCTGGCGAAGGTGGTTGATCGAAGGCAATGTTATTCAGAGACCAACGGTAATCAATTGGTAAATTTGCTCGTTCGCAAGTTTGTTCGAGTTGCTTCTGTTGAGCCATTGCTTTGCGAAGAGTACTAATCAGCTGGTGAACTTGCTCCCGCACTGCCGGTTTTTGACTAACGGCGAACGAGGTGTGGCGTTCCAACACTTGCAGGAGTAATTCGTAGTGGATACGAGAGGGAAGAGGAATTGGCTCCATGAAACCTAATTTACCTATAGGGGTCAAGATATTGGGCAAGGATGAGGCGGAAGGGGGAATGAAAAAGTTCTTTATTCAATCTTTCATCCTTCCTCCTCCCTCCTTTATCCTGCAAAAGGGTTTTCATTCTAGGAAAACAGCTTGGCGATGCCAACAGCAGGGTCGGACTGTTTCACCAAGGACTCACCAATCAGCACCGCATCAGCACCCGCTTGCACAACCAAGCGAAGGTCAGATGGCGTGTGCAGACCCGATTCGCTAACGACAGCGATCGCCCGATCGCGCAACTCGCTACCTCGCGCCGCTAAAATCTGGCAGGTTGTTTGTAAGTCTACGGAAAAATCTTCCAGATTGCGATTATTTATACCAACTAGGGTAACGCCTTCTAAGGATAATACTCGGTCTAATTCGTCCAGAGTATGCACCTCAATCAGCGGTGTCATCCCCAAAGCATTGGTAATTTTGACAAAGTATTGGAGGTCTTGATCGCTGAGAATTGCTGCAATCAAGAGAACGGCATCGGCTCCGTGGCGTCGGGCGAGATAAATTTGGTAAGGATAGATTAGGAAATCCTTACATAAAACGGGCAAGTCTACGGCAGCGCGAACAGCCGTCAGATTTTCAAAACTCCCTTGAAAAAATTTTCGATCGGTCAAGACTGATAAACAGCTGGCTCCTCCTTGCTGGTAAGCAGTCGCGATCGCCACTGGGTCAAAATCTTCCCGAATCACACCTTTACTGGGAGAAGCCTTTTTGACTTCTGCAATCAAGGCAGGTTTTGTCTTCCCTTGCCGCAAAGCACCGATAAAATCACGAGGTGCAGGTGCAGACTGCACTTGACGCCGCAACTCCACTAAGGGCAGGCGTTCTCGCATCTGGTCAACTTCCGTTTCTTTTTGCCAGACAATTTCCTCCAGAATGTGGCGGGGTTTGGCATCAGGTACGGCAACCTGATAGCGTAAAGTGCTGATGGCAATCGATGGATTTGGGGGACGGCGGCGAATTTGCATATTTCCTAGTTTGGCACAATTATTCATGGGGAATGGGGGCTTAGTAGGGGTCATTTGTCAACGGTGATTCGTCATTCGTCACCAGCAATCGACGAATGACAAATCACGAATGACTCTTCTCCCTAATGAGAACCTACAGCCCGTTTGTAAGCTTCATCCAATACTTCTGAGAGGGTAGGATGTGCGTGGACAAAATATGCCAGAGTCTGGACAGAATTGCGTTGAGCGATCGCGTTTGCGGCTTCGTGAATCAAATCCGCTGCATGCATTCCGATGATGTGGACGCCCAGCACTTCGCCTGTATCTTTGCGGTAGATGACTTTTGCCATCCCGTCGGCTTCCCCTTCTGCGATCGCTTTCGAGTTTCCTTTGAAATAACTCTTCGCCACTGCAACTTCAAATCCCTCCTCTTTCCCCATTTCTTTCGCCGCCAGTTCCGTCTTGCCGACAAAGCTAATTTCTGGGTGAGTAAAGGCGGCGGCGGGGATGCTGTGATAATCGATCAAACGGTGACGCCCGCAGATATTCTCTACCGCCACGACGCCTTGAGCCGACGCCGCATGAGCCAGCTGCATCTTGCCCGTAGCATCTCCAATTGCCCACAGGTGAGGCACGGGTTCGCCACTTGACAAGACTGCCATCCGGTCATCGACGGGGATAAAGCCTCTATTTGTCTCAACGCCGATAGCATCCAGCCCCAAGTCCTTAGTATCCGGAATGCGACCTGTAGCAACCAAGCAAGCGTCTACTTCTAGCACGTCCACAACTTCTTTCGTTTTGGCGTCGGCTAGCTCAATGACCACGGGAGAACCCGGTTTAACACTCTTCGCCAACGTGCCTACTTTCGTTTCAATGTCACGCGGCTTAATCAGCACTCTTTCGGCAATCGTGGCAATGTCCCGGTCAAACCCAGGCATCAGCTGGGGTAACGCTTCAATCATGGTGACTTCAGCGCCTAATGCGGTGTAAACATCTGAAAATTCTAGACCAATGTAACCGCTGCCAATAATCGCAATCCAGGAAGGTAGCGACTCCAATCTCACGCCGTCGTCACTGGTAAAAACAGTTTTCCCATCAATTTCAATTCCTGGTGGAACCCAAGGAATTGACCCAGAGGCAATGATAATGTCTTTTGCCGTAACGGTTTTTTCACCCGATCCCGTGCTGATGGTGACTTTTTGCGGTCCCGCAATTTTCCCCCGACCTTGGAGAATTTCAACGTCCAGCCGTTTCAAACTGTTTGTCAAATCGCCGCGAAGCTTGGAGACAAGGTTGTTCGCATGGTCTGCGATTGCTTGTCGGTCAAACTCAACGCCTGCAACTTGAATCCCCAGCGATTTCAGATGGTGGGCATTGCGTAACTCTCGCACTCGACCGGATGCTGCCAACAAAGCTTTAGAAGGAATGCAGCCCCGATTCACGCAGGTGCCGCCCATATCGGCTGCTTCCACAATGGCGGTTTTGAGACCGCAGGAAACGGCGTGTAGGGCAGCGCCATGTCCGCCGACACCGGCTCCAATAATCACTAAATCGTAATCAAATCCTTGAGTCACGTTACTCTCCCCTAGACGACGATGCCCTCCTCATTTTCAGCTTGACCAACGGTGAGCGCAAGTCCCCAATCGGTTGTGGAGTGAAAGAGTGCAAGTTGTTCTCCTTACAATTTTCTCTAAAAAAATTACGAATGAGTCATCCCTTCAGCGGCGTGTTATATCTTAGAAACTAAAAGAAATCCAGCGATCGCTCAATTCGAGCGATCGCTGTCAATTACTAGGGTGCCCTGCCATCAAAAGCAGTGTTTGTGGAACCAGCGTAATGAATCAGAGTGACCAAGACCATCGTCGCGCCGCCGATAAAGCGTTTAGCAAATCGCTTGAGCAATTGCAGGATTTATTGGAATTGCCGGACAATCAGACGGCTCGATCCCAGTCAGAGTCGGACAGCGGTAATCATCAAAAAGAATTGACTGAAGCAGATGAGCTGGAACAAGCCGCTGCTGACATTGAGGAATATATGCAGAAAAAGACTAAATCATCGGGGAACGGATAGCGAGTAATTGGTTGGGAAAAGCGAAAAAAACACTAACCATTGTTGACCCATAACTACTGATTAGCGGCTACTTCCTAACTTCTGCCATTCTGACGCTTTACTTCGTACAACATCAAAGCAGCTGCTACAGCCACGTTTAGCGACTCGACTCCTGGACTCAGGGG
>NZ_JACJOQ010000082.1:0-4385 GCF_014695635.1 Coleofasciculus sp. FACHB-712
ATGAGTTGTCTGTCGGATTGGAATCTGAATTACAAACTCAGTTCCCTCACCGGGTGCGGAAATACACTTCAGCTGACCGCCGTGTTTTTCCACAATCTGATAGCAAATTGATAATCCTAAGCCGGTACCTTTACCCACAGGTTTCGTTGTGAAGAAAGGGTCAAACATTTGACGCCGTACCGCTTCCGTCATCCCAATTCCGTTGTCTTCAATCCTGATAGCTACCTGATTCTTACCGACTAATTCGGTGCGTATCCAAATTGTTGGGGGTTGGGAATCGATACTGTCCTCTCCATGAGCCATCCCCCATGATTCCTTAGCAAAGACCTCTTCGAGGGCATCAATGGCATTACTGAGAATATTCATAAATACCTGGTTAATCTGCCCCCCCAAACACTCCACAGCAGGGAGATTGCCATATTCTTTAATAATTTTAATCCCAGAGCGTCCCGCTTTTGCTTCTAGTTGATTTTGTAATATCAGAAGAGTACTATTTATCCCGTCGTGTATATTCACAAATTTCTGTTGCGCTTCATCCAATCGGGAGAAATTTCGTAGGGACAGTACCAAGTCCCGGATACGGTTGGCTCCCACCTTCATCGAGCCTAAAAGTTTCGGGAGGTCTGTCTTCAAAAAATCCAGGTCAATTGCCTCAATTTCTGTTTGAATTTCCGGTTCTGGTTGAGGATGATGTTTGATATAAAGTTGCAGCAGATTCAGCAAATCTTGAACATATTGACCGGCATAGCTGAGATTGCCGTAAATAAAATTAATCGGATTGTTAATTTCGTGGGCAATACCAGCTACCAGTTGCCCCAAACTGGACATTTTTTCGGTTTGAATCAGCTGGGCTTGGGTTTTTTGCAGTTGGTGTAAAGTTTGTTCCAGATGTTCGGCTTGTTGTTGTAGAGACGCGATTAATCCTGTCTTTTGCGCCTCTGATTTCCGCAAAGCCGCCTCTACTGCGACACGCTCAATAATGTCCTTTTTGAGAAGCACATTCGCTTGAGCTAATTCGGCAGTTTGCTCCTCTACTTGTCTTTTTAAGTTATCGTGCGCTTGTCGCAATGCCTTTTCAGCTCGTTTGCGCTCAGCAATTTCACAACGCAATCGCTCGTTGCTATTTTCTAATGCTTTGGTACGCTCTTCTACTGCCTGCTGCAATACCTCAATGACATTGTACATATCCGCCGGATTCAGCACTTGTAGCAGGCTGGTTTGGGAGACAATGCCGAGTAATTCGCCCTGATTGCTAGCAACTACCAGACGTCGCACGCGCCGCCGCTGCATTTCTTGATGGGCAACCCATAGGGAATTTGAGGGTTGCAGACAAAATAAGGGTGTACTCATTACGTCTTTTGCCTGCAATTTCGACAAGTCTAATTCCATCGCCTGAAACTGCACCACATCTCGCTCTGTGACAATGCCTACGGGCATTGGGAATTGAGAATTAAGCGTCTTTATTGGCTTGTTCTCAATTTGGTTTTCCCTCTGTTCTGTAATGACGACACAGCTGACTAGCTGACTAGCCATGATTTGGGCTAAATCGAGAACAGAAGCCGTCATAGGCGCATGAACGACTTGGGATGTCATCACATCCGCGACGTATCGCAATCGCGTTAGAAGATTAACGGGTTGCAACGCTTTGCGAATACTATCGTGCGTGACAATTCCGACTACCCCTGCATTATCGTCAATGATTGGCAAATGGCGAATTCGGTGCTGACGAAACAAGGAAAGAGCTGTGAAAACATCGTGAGCTTCTGATTGTCTGAGGGTAATGGCTGGTTGCGTGACGACATCGGCAATTTTGACGTTAATTAGGGAAGCTCTGGCGGCAGTCAGTCTAACGATATCGCGCTCTGTAAAGACTCCCACAAGCTGCGATCCTTGCATGACTAAGACACAATGACCTGCGGCATCGGCAGTGTCAAAATCGGTCTCCTCTTGTGACAACCAACAGGATGCAGGGTGCGGCAAGGCGGCGTTCATTCCCTCGCTCGCCTCCCAGCTTGGGTCTTCTGATGCTGCACTGGTGTCTGCTTGTGTCCCTCTGGCTTGGGTTCCTCTGGGCAACTCACAACTACTACGTAACTGGCTCATTAGCGCCAACACATCAAGGAGGGGTGTATCAGGCGCTACAGTTAGTGGCTGACGGTCAATAGCAGGGTCTAGAGATAGGCAAGGAAGCGGCAGGGCGTTGGGCTGCATTGTGAACCCATCCAGTAATTTCCACAGGGGTACTGTTGGCAATTGTAAACTGTGATACACCCAAACTTCTGCTAATTCTTAGTTATGTGCAATAAATCATTACTTGATTGCAATAAATATTTATGTTTTATGAAAGAAAATAAATCCCTAGCTAGAGGGCTAATTCATAAATTGTCTATATAAAATCAGCACAAGTATCCTAAGAGCAAATATTTCCCTTTCTAGAAGAGAGTCCAATGAGTCCAATGGTTCTTAGCTCTTCAAAAATGAGGAATCGAGGGTTATTTTTCTTATCAAAAAAGAATAATAAAAAGGCTCCAGCAACGACTCAAAATTAGGATAACGAGCAAGAACAAATACATTAAACCCAAATTCGTGCTGGTATATTGCACCTAAAATAATTTACAAATAAGCTTAATGATTAGGGTATAGGCTAATTGCTAATTGGGCAAAAAAGGGCTTTGATTAGCGACTAGCCATTCGTTATTCAGGCTTAAACAGCACCAGTATTTTATCAACAATCGCATCACCAGCGCGGGTTTGCAGGATGGAATATGCTAATTCAATGAACGCAAAATCAGGGCGATTGTCTGTTTTAATCAGTTTGCTAGCAGGATAAAAAGTAATGTCATTGACAATGCCTTCATTCGTTATCCCTGTTTGCCAACCTGCTCGATTCCACGACAGCGATTTCCCACGTAAAGTCAACTGAAACCACTCGATATCATCTTCTCGCAGGTCAATAAAGAGATCGAAATAAGGTTCTCCACCCTGATACCATACTCTTTTGACGCCATCTCCCTTGGCTGAGGTCAATAGCTTCTGATTGATCCGTCGCAACGAAGCGCCCAGTCCTGCAATCTCATCCCGATCCATAGCCATATCCATTTTTCGCATAGCAGCAAGGTTAATTACGTCACAATCAATCTGGGCGTAGGTTGACAGTTCGTTAAATAAGTAAGGCACGGATTCTCTCTTTAGAACATATTGGTGGATACGAGACTTCTGAGGGTGACTCCGGATTTGAGAATAAGGTTAGAGGCTGCAAGCCAGCGATTAACACTAAAAGAGAAAGAACGACTTGTTGTAGGTGCAGGTTTATCCATCTAGTTGGCTATTTACAAATATTTGGCTTCAATCCGTCCTTATGCAACTAACAAACTTCATCGTTTTATTTGTCCTGCCTGAACAGAGAGAATTTGAGAAGAATTCAACCACTGGGCATCGAAGGAACCTAAGTGAGTAGTGGTAATCAGGGTCTGAAAGCGGTCTTGGATGGCATCTAACAGTTGATTTTGCCGGTTTGGGTCTAACTCGGCTAGAACATCATCAAGTAGTAACAGTGGCGGTTCTCCAACGACTTCTTCAATCAACTTTAGCTCTGCCAGTTTCAGTGCCAAGACTAGGGTTCGCTGCTGACCTTGGGAGCCATAAATTCTTGCCGGTGTTTGGTTGATGGTAAACTCAACTTCGTCCCGGTGAGGGCCGACGAGGGTTGTGCCTTGGTGGCGTTCGACGACCCGACGCTGTTGAATTTTCTCTAAAAAAGCTTGTTGCACCGCTTCGGGTTCTTCCTTCTCCAGGGTGACATTGGGGGCATATTTCAATTCCAGCACTTCAGCTCTACCGCTAATGCTAGCGTGCCAAGCCTGAGCGAGAGGTGCCAGCCGTGTCAGGACTCTGGCTCGACGACGGGTAACGCGAGAACCCGCGATCGCTAATTGGACATCCCACAACGCCAATTCAGAGTCCCGATTCAAGTCTCCAGACTTGGTGGAAATTTCCTCTTGCCTGTTACTAGAAGAAGGTTGGGCTTTTCTCGCTTCTTGTCTTAATAAGGCGTTGCGCTGCCGTAATACTTGGTTATATTGCTGCAAAATGTGGGCGTAGACGGGTTCCAACTGGGTGAGGATGGAATCTAGCCAGTTGCGGCGTTGTTCGGGGGCACCTCGCACTAGATCTAAATCTAAACTGGAGAATTCTACAGCGTTGAGGACGCCGAGAAAATCCATTTGGCGTCGCAAAGCTTCTTGGTTAATGGCTGCGGTGCGACGCCCTTGAGTGCGGAGGGTTAAAGCCAGATCCACTAAGCCGTTAGCGCGTTCCAGCGTGGCTGTAATTTTACCGTCCGCCGCGCCTTCGCGGATCAGGTCGCGATCGCGTCCGGCTCGATG
>NZ_JACJOQ010000083.1:0-2231 GCF_014695635.1 Coleofasciculus sp. FACHB-712
TTCCACAACGCATGGAGTCCTGATGCTGTCAGATAACCAATCAGCAAAATTGTCCAGCGCTTCTTGGGTTTTAGGGCACTCAGCCCAATGAAATAGCCTAGATAGCCGCTGTAAGCCATGTGTCCTGCCACCGATCCTAAAATTCGGGGAATCAGGAGTTGCAATCCCACCAATTCTCCAGCACCTTCTCCAGCTTGTAGTGTCACATTTTGGATAATCTGGGGGATGTATTGACCCAGTGTTTCCAACAGGGTGAAGCCAACTGCTGAGGCGGTTCCCAGCAGGATTCCATCCAGGGGTTCCCAGACGCCAATGCGATCGCGCAGGGGAGAGCGAAATCCTCGCCCAATTAAATACAATCCCAGCACTGGCAACGCCTTGAGCAACTCCTCCATCAATCCTGCTCCGAAAAACATTCGGAGCAGCAAACTGGGAAAGTCAATCAAACTAACCTGTTCCGAACCTCGGAGTACCGCTTCTACGTCTCCGGGCAAAACACGGCGAAAAACATAGATAAAAGCTAGTAAGACAGGACTGACTAAAATCAAAGCAGTTGTGACGGCTGAACCCAGAAGTACCCACCAAGGCTTATGCTTGCCGCAAAGTTGGTAGACAAAGTAATAAGCTGCCCAAGCGAGATAAGCTGCCAGTAACAGATTGAATACCACTGACTCACCGACAGCGGCAAACATCAAGACCACAAATCCGACTGTAACCATCCCCGGTACTAGATAAGCTTTTTTCGTTAAATCTCGTCCGGTGGAAAAAATCGGAAATAACTGGGTAAATGTCACTCCTTCCGGCTGGGATGGCTGCACTGGTGCGAATGGCTGAGACGACAGTTGAGTTCTGATCGAGGGAGTTTGAAACTCAAAAATAAACTCTGTGCCGTTTTGTCCCAACTCAATGCGATCGCCTGCGTGCAACATTTGACATCCCTGTAAGCGTCTCCCGTTCACGTAGGTACCATTGGCACTGTTGAGGTCGCAAATTTGCCAACTGGATGCTACTCCCGACTGAGTAAGGGGACGGATTGCCGCATGACGCCTGGATACAACACCATGTTGGTTAGAATCCAACACAATTTGACAACTGGGTTCGCGCCCAATCACGACCTCCCGATCGAGCGGAAGCAAGTATGGGGGCAGCGGCGTACCAGCAGCACCAGTAGAAAGCAGCCGGAGAAACCCACTTGTGTAGCTCTGGCCTGTCATTTTAGTAGATTGCGAGAAAGCGATTAGCGATAGCTTAGCAATTAGTGGGGAGTTGTAGAGGCTGGGATTGACCCCCTCTGTCCGGCTAAAAGCTAACAACTCAGCACATCATTACAAAAAACCCTATCCGAAGAAACCCGATTTCTTTAAGAAACCGGGTCTCAAGCTTTGGTAGGTGATTTTTGTTGATTTCTATCACCCTGATTCAATGCTATTTATTGGTGAGAGTTGGCTTCCCGAACTGCGGCATAGAACAGAAATCCAACGAGAGGAATACTGGCAGCCAGGATGATCCCTGTAGGCAAGTTGCCCAAGTCGGGGTTTCCAGAAGCGAGTTCAAAAATGGAGCCAACGGCAGCGATCGCTGCTACGCAAGAACCGAGCAAAAATACACCACTTTTCGGGGTCATCATGGGCGGTGATATCCTTAAGCTACTGGCTTAACAGCTTGAGCAGAGAAGCCATGCTTTTTCAGCTCCTCATTCAAAGCGATCGCATTTTCCACCCGATCCACAAACAGCACGCCATTGAGGTGATCCATCTCGTGTTGAATAGCGCGGGAGAGGAGTCCAGTCGCCTTCATGGTGCGGGGGCGTCCTTGCTCGTCTTTAAAAGCCACTTCCACCATTTCCGGGCGCTTCACGTCGATATAAACGCCAGGAATAGAAAGACAGCCTTCTTGAAACATACACAAGTCGCGCCCGAATTTCTTGATAGTCGGGTTAATCAACACTAAAGGCTGATTAGCGGCGTTATCCGGTTCGGTGTCAATGACAATCAGCTGTTTTTGCACTGCCACTTGGGGGGCTGCCAAACCGATGCCATCTGCGCTGTACATGGTTTGCAGCATCTCCCGAATCAGCTGCCGGATTTCCTGGTCTACCTTGGCAATACGTTTAGCTGGCTGACGCAGGACGCGATCGCCCATATAGTGAATTTCTAATGGCGGTTTTTCTAACTTTTTCTTTTCGACGGCAACTTCAGTCGTCATAGCATTCTGGCTCGCAGATACAGCTT
>NZ_JACJOQ010000084.1:0-2928 GCF_014695635.1 Coleofasciculus sp. FACHB-712
TCACTCTTGCGGAGTGCTTCTTGCACCGTTTCCACCTCGATTCGTGCTGCCTGTTCGCGCAATAGAAGCTGAGTTTTTTCCTCAGCTTCCTTCTCCTTGGTGATATCGACCATCACGCCGCGCAGCAACTTGGGGCAACCTTGTTCATCGCACACCACACGCACCACATCTTTGAGCCAGACGACGCGACTATCCGATGCGATCGCCCGATACTGGAATTCGTGGTCTCTAGCTTGATTGGTTGCACTCACGCAAAAATTAACGCACCAGTCGCGGTCTTCCGGATGCAGCAAACAATCCTGCCAAAACGTCGGCTCATCTAACCACTGACCGATCGGATAGCCAAGAATATCTTGAGCGCGATCGCTAACAAACGTGAATTTCCACGTCACAGCGTCCATTTCCCAGACAATCGCATCCAGTCCTTGCACTAGCTCGACAAAGCGTCGATGTGCCTCTGCTGCACTTCGTGCCGCTAC
Organism: Coleofasciculus sp. FACHB-712; assembly: GCF_014695635.1. Taxonomy (NCBI): domain Bacteria; kingdom Bacillati; phylum Cyanobacteriota; class Cyanophyceae; order Coleofasciculales; family Coleofasciculaceae; genus Coleofasciculus; species Coleofasciculus sp. FACHB-712. The sequence goes on from NZ_JACJOQ010000084.1 coordinate 480, forward strand.
TTCCTGCTCAGCTGCTTCGCTAATGCTAACAGCCAGCGCTGTTGTTGATGCCTCAGCCTCTCGGTGTGCCGCTTCTAACTCCGTCTCACTCATCCTCAAGTCTTCTTTTCAGTACGACCAGCTCAAGATGCCCGACTGTTTGCCCAGGCTCCAAACGTTCCAGCAGCTTACTTTTGAGTAAATTCCGGGGCAATCCGATCTGTCTTTGCCGCCATTATAAAATCGTTCCGGTGCAAACCAGAAATCGCGTGAGTCCACCAGCTCACCGTCACCTTACCCCACTCCGTCAGCAAAGCCGGGTGATGCCCTTCCGCTTCCGCTGCTTCGCCGACTTTATTAGTGAAAGCTAGCGCCGTCTGAAAATCTGCAAACTTGTAGGTGCGCTTGAGCCGCGATTCTCCCTCCTCTTCCACAATGTTCCAATCTGGAATCTCTGGTTTCAGTTCTGCGATATCCGCCTCAGTGACGCGTGGCGCATCCTTATGACAGGCAATACACTTTTCTTGTGTCAGATTTGCCATATTTCCCTATTTTCGGCACTTAAGTTGTCCGATTTTACCCAAGTGTTGTTTTTCCCACGTCTGCCATAATGCGGATTTTGGCTAGAAGGATGGGTGGAAGCGATCGCAAAGTATTTCTGAAACTGCATCATCTATAATCTGCGATCGCTGTTTTTCTCACTCATTACCTTTCAGTTTCGTGGCTAGCTTTCGCCGTCAAACTTTCAATCTGGCTTATCGCATCTTGTTCCTTACGCCAAGCTTTATCACGCAACGCATTAGCCTTTAAAACTAAATCGCCAATCTCGTTTCTAACAGATGGAGTTGGCAACGGGATAGGAACAGAGGCAAACATCTCTCGATCAACTTCAAGGATAACTGAGCCATAAGAATGTCTTGTTGTAAGTCGAGTGCCGTAGTCCGATGCCAGCCAAGCGTAGAGGTAGCCAGGATTCATATCGGATGCAGCCACCAACCGCGTTGCGTGTTGATTTGCCGTCCAATTTGCCATATACGCCGGAATGATCTGCACACGCCCAATCGTGCCAGAACAAGTTACAGCAATCATTCCTTCCTCAAGCTGGATTTCTGGCAGATCCTTAGTGTGAGCGCCTTTTGCTAATCCCTTCACGTCAACTGGATCGACTTGGAAAAGCTGCTTACTACTCAGAAGTGGAATCCCTCCATGAGGAACATACACCCGCTTGCGGAATTTTGTAATTGCCCTAACTTCTTTGGTGACTCGTTCGTCACCCACGGTAGTTATTTCTACAGGCAGTAGTCTTAACTGCTGTTCGGCTTGCATGGCAACAGGATCGTGGAAGCTTGCCTCCAAGCGTCCTGTGAGTTGGGATGCTCTCACCTTGGATGTCGCAAAACCCTCGATGCTTGGTGTTAACGAGTCCAGATATGGCAAATTTAGTTGCTCATGCAACAGTCCATCTGCCTCGTCCAAGAGACGGTTAGCTTCATCTCTAAGTTCGCCAGCCTCCCGCATCAGTCGCCCGATGGCAATACGACGCAGGGGATGTAAATCGGGAATGACAATGCGAGACAGATGTTGAGGCTCAATGTGGACAACCACTGAACCATAAGTTGCTTGAATCAGCTGAGGACGACCATAACGGCTGCGAAGAAAAGCGGTGATGTAGCCAGCCGTGTCAGGGTCGTCAGTGCGTAGACGAATAGCGTGTTCAGACAGAGCCTTTCCTTCCAGCATTGTTGTAGCCAAGCTGACGTTGCCTATAGTGCCGGATCGAGTAATGAGAATGTCCCACATCTCGATTAAAAACTTATCGATATTAGGCGTTAGCTTGCGACTCAAAAATCGTTCAACTCTTGGTCGTAAACTAATAATTTCCGAACTCGATAAGAATGGTATTCCTTTGTCAGGACTGACTGAGGTTCGTTTAAGGCGCAGTGATCTTGGGGGCTTCTGACAAAGACCTTCATCTCCAGCTAGAGGAATTAACGGCAAACCACTTGCCTGTAACTTTGCAACAGCGTTACGAGCTTCAATATTGAAGCTAGATGCTTCCAAGCGAACCCCAGCATTGAAGACCTCATTCAGGCGAACTGTAGTTGAGAGCTTTTCTGGCTCGCTGGCTGGCGTTGAAGGCGCTACACTTGGCTGATTTGCATTTGTCCGTTTCACCATCCCAGCACCGCCTGCTTTTTCCAGTCCAGAAATTCATTAGCTACAAGTGGCGTATCGTCGTCCAACGTTTTTCGACGCGGTAACGGTCGTACTGTTGCATCACCCGTAGCGGTTCGTTCTAGCAAGGGAGTTAAGTGCTTATGCAAAATAAATTACACATAATAAAAAGTAGAATAAGCTAAAACAAAAGTCAAGAAAACAAGAGACTTATGAGATTTATTAGAGATTTAAGCCGAGAAACTCAAAGGATTCTCAAAAGAATTTATAAAGAAAGTAGACATCATCAAGTGAG
>NZ_JACJOQ010000085.1:0-8011 GCF_014695635.1 Coleofasciculus sp. FACHB-712
CGAAAAGCCGGGATACAAGTTGCTAAATCTTGTTGTACAAGCGAAACGATTTCTTCATCATTTAAGGGAAGAAACTGATTGGCGTGATAAAAATCTGCTTCAATAACTGTCCCTGGCTCATCGCGGTACTCATCATGTATGGCATTTAAATCGAAAAACGTCCATCCAGTTGTTGCATTAAAACCAAAACAGGCATTGGAAGGACGAGGAATATTAATTTTGCGGTTAAACCATAGGCGAGTTGCCAACACATCAACCGCGCCCAAGTTGTGAATATCTCGAAATTCTTTACGGTTTTGTAAGCTGGGGCTACCAGATATAATCTTCTTCATACCGCTGATACCAACGGCAAAAATCATCGCATCTGCCTCAAAAACTTCATCACCGCAGACAACCGCTGTCGCTTGATTATTGCTATCAACAATTACATCACTTACCCGTCGATTAGGGAGTAATTTTGCCCCTGTTTGTTCAATCCGCTCCACCCAAGGCCGAAATATCATCTCACCAACCGTTCCGCGACACCAGACGACATCAAAATCGGGTTGGTGAGCCAAAATGAAGTAATAAAGCATACCCAGCGCGGCAGCGGCGGAACATTGCTCTCCAGGGGCAAATAAACCAACCAGCAGCATCGGCTCAAAGGAATCGCGGTAAAGCCGCGCCGAAACCCCAAAATCTTTGAAGAGTTCTCGCGCCGTTACAGAGTCATAGCGTCGCCAAGCTTCGTCGCTATTGTCAAAATCAATAACTGCGTAGAGTAGCGGTAAAGCTGATAGGCGATCGCTTAATGGCAACCGTTTAAATTGCGTGTAGAGAAAAGTTCCAAGTGGAGTGGGAAGTCGCGGTAAGTCTTGGAAAATGGGAGATTCGACTTCTAAACCGGCTGGAGAATACTGGGAGGAACGAGTCCAAGGCGTAAACGGACTCAGCCCTAATTCCTTTACCAAAGAAAAGATATTTCGGTAAGGATACCAGAAACCATGAATCCCCGCTTCTACAGAGCGCCCCCCTGCGGTCTTCCAGCCCGCCACCAAGCCACCCGGATAGGGGCCAGCCTCTAGAAGGGTTACGTCATAGCCTTGACGCGCTAGGTGGTAGGTAGCCCCCAACCCTGCCCAACCAGCACCAACGACGACTATTTTTGGGGTTTGTGTTTCTGTTGGCATCGCGCACATCTCCATTCTGTTTTCAGGATGACAAGAACCCCACCCTCAACCCTCCCCGCAAGCAAGGAGGGGGCGAAGAGGAGCTTTTCTGTGGGGGCGAACCGATTGAAGGGGTTTTATTACTTACACCTAGCTTCTCAGTTCGTTGAGTTTGGCTCTGATTGTCTCTATTCTTTTACGGTTCACGCCCAAATCCGACTGTCCTAGGCGGGAGGCTGAACGGATATGGATCGTTTTTGCGCTTTCATCGAGATAAAATTCCACGTCATCGACAAACCCCATCAGCGCACTAGTGAATTCCGCGTAGAGGTAATTCTCCGTTTCGGTGATAATTTTGGTTTTCGAGAGGGAGTTGATAACTGTCTTGAGATTAGCGATCGCCTCCGTTGGGGAAGAGTTGTAGGTCAAAGGCTCAATTTTATTCTGGGCATTTTGGCTTTGACTGCTGACACAGTTGGGCGTACTAGGGCAAGGCGCTAGTTGGCCTGACTGGACACCGAGATTAGTGGGTGGTTTTCCGGCAAACACGATCGTTCCTCCTGACAAAGCGGTAGTTGCCCCTATCCAACAGATAGCTGCTAAACATAAGGATAGAGAGATTAGAAGCCAACGCGACCGATTGGAAGTGATATTCATGAATGAATTTTCTATCAGTTCGTTACTAGAAGACCTAAAAAATCCTGATGAAACCGTCCGCTATGAGGCTACAGCAGAGCTGTGGCGCGTCTGGTTTCATCAAAAGGGAGCGGTAGGGTTTGAACTACTTGGGCGATCGCAGGCAATGCTGGAGGCAGGAGAGCTTGCCAAAGCAGAGGCGTTACTCACCGACCTGATTGAGACTCAACCAAATTTCGCGGAAGCCTGGAATAGACGAGCCGTTCTTTACTATATTCTCAGGGAGTACAAAAAGGCGCTCCAAGACTGCCAGATGGTGGTTAAGCTCATCCCGTTCCATTTTGGGGCGCTGCATGGGATGGGGTTGTGCCATATCGGACTGGGGGACTACAGCGCTGCCATTAAAGCTTTTCGACAAGCGCTGGAAATTCAGCCTTACGCCTTAGAAAATCAAAAATTGATTCTTGAATGTACCGCACAGCTGAGCTAAGAATTTAAGCTAAGAACGATTCAGCTACAAGCAACAGCACTTGTTACTCAAAACACCCCTACATAAGAAGTTTGGCAGTAAATGTCTCCCTGACGGGGAGGGAATAAACTCCAAAAAAAACCCGGTCGCTGCTAAGACGACCGAGCCAAGATGCTATGCGTTTAATGAAGCTCGTTTTCAGGCGATCGCTTGTTACGCCGGGAAGCAACGCCGAATCGGATCGGTCATCTGTTCCTCAAACAAAGACAATCATTCGCCACGAAGTTTATTCACCGCCACTTTTTTGTCTCAAATGGTGAACGAGAGCGTTTAACCCCAGGCGGTAACTCTCTGCACCAAAGCCGCTGATTTGTCCAATTGCAATGGGTGCGATATAAGAATGATGTCGGAAAGCTTCGCGTCGGTAAATATTACTCAGATGCACTTCTACAGTCGGAAGGTTAACAGCCGCGATCGCATCCCGTATCGCTACGCTGGTATGAGTATATGCTCCAGCGTTAATTAAAATTCCTTGGTGCTGCCCAACGGCATTCTGAATTGCATCCACTAAGACGCCTTCATGATTTGACTGTAAAGTAAAGACCTTACAGTCGAGCGTTTGCCCTTCTTGTTCTAACAGGCGATTAATCTCATCCAACGTCACAGAGCCATAAATCCCTGGTTCTCGGAGTCCCAATAGGTTTAAGTTTGGTCCGTGCAGCACCAGAACAGTAACTATGCCCAAGGTTTCAGCAGCAACTCAATAGACTAACTACGACGGCGCGACGATCTCTCATTCACTGGAATTGGAATCAGTTCTGGTTCCGGCTCAGCTTCCGGTCCCAGGAGCGTTTCGATGAGCTTACGTGCCCATTCTTTGAGCTTTTCCAACACATTTTCTATATAGTCCATTGAATTGAAAACTCCTGCAATACAACCAGGATGAGTACTTAACAACAGGGCAAACGTGAGAGTTTATGAATCCTATTGTGGTTAAGATTTATTCTAACCCTAGCACATGGAGAAACAGGTGAGTAATCTCACTATGGATGTGTGTGACCGGGCGGCGTCTATCCGTCTTAAGACACATCCGTCGTTAACTTTTTCTTCAACATTGTTCGCCGCAGTTGGTCAAGGGCAATTGAAGCACTGGCGTACCGAATCGAGTCTCGCTCTCGATTTTGACCCAGATGGTGCTTAAAACTTTCTACCGTGTCATCCGGCCCTGCTAGACCAATATAGACTAATCCCACCGGCTTGGTTTCCGTACCACCTCCCGGCCCAGCAATCCCTGTGATACTAAGTCCCCAAGTGGTTGAGAGGCGTGTCTTTACACCCACTGCCATCTGCTTGGCGACCGCGTCGCTCACCGCACCGACTTGGGCTAAGTCTTCTGGATTGACGCCCAAAAGAGAAATTTTCACCGAGTTGTCATAAGAAATGACGCCGCCCAAAAAATAATTGGAACTCCCGGCGACACTGGTTAGCATCTGCCCCAATCCTCCACCCGTACAGGATTCTGCCACCGAAAGCGTTTCCCCGGCTTCTTGCAACAAAAAGCCGACAACAGAAGCAAGGGTGTCAGTGTCAGTGCCGTAATAATCCAGCCCTCCTATCTGCCGCAGTTGTTGCGCCACTGGCTCAATCAGTCCTAGCGCTTCCGGTTCTGACGCCGCTCTTGCCGAGACTCGCAGCCGCACCTCTCCGTGAAGGGCGTAAGGAGCAACGGTGGGGTTAGGGAGGTCGAGGAAGGGCGCGACTTTTTCAGCCAAAGCCGATTCCGCAATTCCCCAGAACTTTAACATCCGGCTGTAGATGATTTCTTTGCCCCAGCCTTGACTCTTGAGAAAGGGGACGGCGGTTTCCTGCCACATCCGCTTCATTTCTGAAGGGACGCCGGGGAAAGTCAGAATCGTCAGACCCGTGCGGGGTTGCCAGATAATACCGGGGGCCGTACCGCCTGGATTGGGTAAAATTGAGGCGTCCTGGGGAATGAGCGCTTGTTTCCGATTGCTGGGGGTCATCTGACGCCCCCGCATGGCGTATTTGCAAGTAATGTCTTCGACGATTTCCGGTTGTTCTACCAAGGGAACGCCAAAAAAATCAGCGATCGCTTCCACGGTCAAGTCGTCGGGAGTGGGACCTAGACCGCCAGTAAAGATCAGCAAATGGGATCTCCCAGCAGCAATTTCCAACACCTGCTTGAGACGTCCAGGATTATCTCCCACCACCGTTTGATAGTAGTGGGGGATTCCCAGAGAGGCTAGTTGCTGCGCCAAAAATTGGGCGTTGCTATTGAGAATATCGCCGAGTAGCAGTTCTGTACCAACACAAATAATTTCAGCACTCATGCAAAAGTTTTTTATTTTTTAATTTTGTATTTTTCCTCATTCCTCACTCCTCATACGCGAATTTCGCCAAACTTGCCAGCTGGTATACCCCAACAACAACGTTGCACCCATCGCATAAGCAAGTCCGCTTGGTATTTTAGCCAGAGCCAGGGCTAAACTTCCCACCCAGAGCGTCAAAGCGTAGATAAACAAAACTATCAAACGTTGTGGCAGACCCGCTTGCAGCAGCCGATGATGCAGATGGAATTTATCGCCAATAAAAGGCGAATTGCCTCGCAACAGCCGTTGCACAATCACCGCTGACATATCCACAATTGGCACAGCCAGAATCAGGTAAGGCAGTAATACCGCAGTGACAGCAGTACTTTTTACTAAGCCAATTACGCCGACACCAGCAAGGGTAAAGCCCATAAAATAGGCTCCCCCATCCCCCATAAAAATCTGAGCGGGGTTGAAATTATATCGAAGAAATCCCAATGAGCCACCGGCAAGCGCTGCGGCAATCAGTGCTGCCGCCGGTTGGTTCATAAACAAACTCACAATCAGCATTACCACCGCAGCGATGCCAGAAACACCAGCAGCTAGACCGTCTAGACCATCAATCCAATTGATGGCATTAGTCAGACCGACCAGCCAAATGACGGTAATCGGCCAGCTAATTGTGTCTGGCAATGTGACCAGTCCAGCGAAGGGAACGGTGAGGAAGTCAATTTGGACGCCGAGGTGCCAAGCCCAGCTGGCAATGATAATTTGCAGAAACAGCCGCAAGAAAGGCGACAAACTAAACAAATCATCGGCTAAGCCAACCAGGAAAAAACCAAGACCACCCAAGATAACGCCCCAAACTTCTAGGGATTTCTCTGCGCTCAAAGCGCCAAATCCCCCGGTTCCCCAAACAATCAGTAGGGCAATAATGGTGCCTGCAAAGATAGAGACACCTCCCACCCGCACGATAGGATGCTTATGGACTTTGCGCTCACTGGGTAAATCAACCAGTCCCTTTTGGAGGCCAATTTTGTTCACAACGGGTGTTGCCCAGAGGACAACACAGGCAGATACGAGAAAGGCAACCAGGTGATACAGCTGGGGGGGCATCTGAAATTAAGTAGGGTACTAGACATCAGAAGGGAGAAATCAAAAAAAGCTGTTAGCTGATTGCTAATTGCTATTGATCTTTCATCCTTCAAAACAATCGTCAGGCAGAGTCTACTACATTTCAGACGGGAAGAGGCAGAGGGGGATGGGGAATTAAGCGGGGGAATGGGGAGTAGGGGCATAGCCGCCCCTACGATTTTTATGCCAAGGCTGGTACGGGGATTGTCAGGTGGGGGTACAGGGGGAAGCGATCGCATAATGCTGCCACTCGCCGCCGACATTCCGCCGCCACTGCTTCCTCTTCTGGATTCAGGAGCCGTTCGGCAATAATATCCCCGATTTCTGTAAATTCACCAGTAGACATCCCGCGCGTCGTCATCGCTGGCGAACCCAGCCGCAAGCCACTGGTTACGAATGGCGACTCTGGATCGAAGGGTACAGTATTTTTATTCGCGGTAATGTTCACTCCGCTCACTAGCTGATCGGCTCGCTTGCCAGTCATGCTGATAGAACGCAAGTCTACTAGCATCAAGTGATTGTCAGTCCCGTCAGAAACAATCTTGAAGCCGCGTTTTTGCAACTGAGTTGCCAACGCACGAGCATTTTCAATTACTTGCGCCGAATAAGTTTTAAACGCGGGTTGCAGTGCTTCCCCAAATGCCACCGCCTTAGCGGCAATGACGTGTTCTAAGGGACCCCCTTGAGTACCGGGGAACACGGCTTTATCTAGTTGCTTTCCGAGTTCTGGGTCGCTGGTCATAATTAAGCCACCTCTAGGACCGCGCAGGGTCTTGTGGGTGGTGGTGGTGACGACGTGGCAGTGGGGTAGAGGATTGGGGTGATGGCCTGTGGCAACTAAACCCGCAATATGGGCGATATCCGCTAATAGATAAGCTCCGACTTCATCAGCGATCGCGCGGAATTTCTCAAAGTCAATGATGCGTGGATAAGCTGAATAGCCGCAAATGATTAACTTAGGACGGTGTTGTAGCGCCAAATCCCGGATTTGCTCGTAGTCTAGCTGCTCGGTTTCCTGACTGACTCCATAGTGGCAAACCTTAAACCACTTCCCCGACACATTTACTGGCGAACCGTGGGTTAAATGCCCCCCGTGGGACAAATCCATCCCCATAATCGTGTCTCCTGGCTGCAACAGGGTCAGGAAAACAGCAAAATTCGCCTGCGCCCCCGAATGCGGTTGCACGTTCGCGTGAGCTGCTCCAAATAGCTGTTTGGCGCGGTCAATCGCCAATTGCTCAATTTTGTCGATAAAGTCACAGCCGCCGTAATAGCGTTTCCCCGGCAAACCTTCGGCATACTTATTTGTTAATACCGAGCCTTGTGCTGCCAGCACTGCTGCGGAGGTAAAGTTTTCACTGGCAATTAGCTCCAAGTGGGCGCGTTGGCGCTGGAGTTCTTCGTGGACAAAGCTGGCAACGGTAGGATCGGTTTCGGCTAGAAAGTCTAAGTTTGTTTTACTCACAAAGTGAACCCCTAGAAATAGTGTCAGTCTTCCTTTCAAACTTTGATTCGGGTGCGCTTTCGGTCAACGCCATGTCCGCGCTACTAGCCCAGGTCAGTATTTTCGGGAGTCTTCAATCTTAACGCTGTTGGAGTCGTGTCTCTACCCAACTTTTCTGTTAACACTTGAAGCGAACAATTTTTGGCAACCTTTCATCCAAACTAGCTAACCTGGCGCAGTATGCAATTTTGCTGTATTTCTCTCGCCCATTCATAAGGGGCTAGAGGATCTGGAAAAATTTCCTTGACATTTGATCGCCAACCCCGGATAAATTGGGGTTTAGAAAAAGTTGCCCATGATGTTAACCTTACCCACTTGGCAACCGATGCGATCGCAAACTGCAAGACTTTAGAGGGATTAGACGCCCATACTGTTCAGATCCCAAAGTTAGGTGCCAAATTTATTTTCTGCCCTCCTCTCTTCCCACACGCGCAAAGCGTTGCTTTAGTAACCATCCTCACTCCTACTTTTAGGAGAGGACATTAAGCTGTATGTTAATTTACCATATCTCGCCGAAAACCTGACCTAGAATGGAGGCGGGCGAATTAAAGCTCTCGTGGAGGTATTAAATGTTAGTCATTCTTACGGATGAGCAGATACTCTCCCCCAAACAAGTTTGTCAGACCTGTTTACTTGCCGATCAAAGTGGTCAACCCCGCTGGCGTCAGGGGCGGCTGCGCTGCGCTCAAGCGATTCACAAGCTTACCGAAAATCAACCCGATCAATACGAGTGTCTTATGGGCTTCCGGATTGCCAATATTGAGTAATCTCGTTTTGCTCAAGTTTATTT
>NZ_JACJOQ010000086.1:0-1604 GCF_014695635.1 Coleofasciculus sp. FACHB-712
GGGCTTTGCAACAAAAGCGATAATACCTTCAGATGGGTAAAAGGTTGCATCCAACTCGGTAGCGTTCCCAAGCGTGATGCAATGGTGAATTTAGTTCCGATAGATTATGCGAGTAGAGCGATCGCTTATCTATCCAAGCAGCAAGAATCCTTAAACAAGGATTTTCACATCGTCAATCCCTATCCCGCCCATTGGAACCAGGTTATTAATTGGGTTCGCTCGTTTGGCTATCCCCTTCAGGAAGTTTCATACGATCAATGGCACAGCGAACTATTGGAGGCGGCTAAAACATCTTCAGGAAATGCCTTGTCTCCCCTAGTGGATTTTATGAATCAACCAACATCACAAGAACCAGCCTCCACTCCGGCAATTTTACAGTTTGACTGTCAGAATACCCTAGACGGGCTTGCCGGTTCTTCTATTGTTTGTCCGCCCTTAGAGGCTGAGTTGTTTGCGCCCTACTTTTCCTACCTAATTGATAACGGTTTGCTGGATGCTCCCCCAGTGGGTGAATTCGCTGCAACAACCCTTAACAATCATGTATTGTCCTAAGCCAAATCCTCTCTCCAGCCTGCGCCTGTTCTGCTTTCCCTATGCTGGTGGTGGGGCGCTCAATTTTCGCACCTGGTCTCAGGGTCTACCTGTGGGTGTCGAAGTTTGTGCTGTCGAACTTCCCGGACGAGGAAAGCGGATTTTGGAAGCGCCATTTACTCAGGCTTTACCTCTGGTGCAGGCGATCGCTCGCGCCCTTTTGCCATACTTAGACGAGCCATTTGCCTTCTTCGGTCACAGCATGGGCGCACTCGTCAGCTTCGAGGTGGCTCGTCTACTCCGCAGAGAGTACGGGATGAGTCCAGTCCATCTGTTTGTATCCGGTCGCAGCGCCCCTCAACTCCCGGCAAAAGAGCCGCCCATCCATGCTCTGCCAGAACCCGCTTTTATCGAGGAACTGCGCCGTCTTAACGGGACTCCCGAAGCAGTGCTAGAGAATGTGGAACTGATGGAACTGCTTCTCCCCATCCTGCGGGCAGATTTTGCCGTTCTTGAAACTTATGTTTATGCTGCCGAACCGCCGCTTCAGTGTCCTATCACTGCTTTTGGTGGTTTGCAGGATGTCAAAGTCAGCGTTGAGCGTCTTGAGGCTTGGCGACAGCAGACAAGCGCTGACTTCTCACGGCAAATGCTTCCCGGCGACCATTTCTTTGTGCAATCAGCTCAACCCCTGCTGCTTCAATTCCTTTCTAGAAAACTGGACTCAATCAGCAGAGCATCTGGAAAGTCGGAATGAAGGGATGATACTTTACCAAATTACGATTTTTCAACGGTTTCAGGAGTTTTGAAAAGTCTTTCAGCTTGCCGCGACATTGTGTTTTTTTGTGAAGCGTCGCGTAAGTTCTTGGGATTGCCTTGAGAAGTCAGTAAGGATTGCCAATCTTGGTACTTGTAACCAAAAAATTGCCAATCTTCCTCAAGAACAATACCTACAAATGGAGAAAAAGATGAAAAACAATCAGATAAGTATCCAAGACCTCGATCTTTTCACTGAACTCTCTACTGATGAACAAGTAAACTTAGTCGGAGGAGCTTGTAGCGCTACGACTCCA
>NZ_JACJOQ010000087.1:0-3052 GCF_014695635.1 Coleofasciculus sp. FACHB-712
GCAGCGCTACGATCGAAAAATTGGAATCCAAAATATGTCGTAGAGACACGATTAATCGCATCTGCAACTTGACTGAAAATTCCTGCTTTGTTACTAGAAGTAGCAACAGAATTTGCCGATGGATTTAAAGCGAATTCTGATTCTTCCTGACCCGCGATCGCTCGTAGCACTTCCTGAATTGGCGCGTCTGTCGGTGGCGGCGTTGGCGGCGAGTTAGGACGTTTTGTTCGGTCTTTTTTACCAGAATGTAATTGTGGGAATTTTTCTTGCGTCGCTTGTTGTAATTGACGCCCCGCTAATTGGGAAGTTTGAGCCAGCAGATACACCGGATAGAGGAGGATTTGCGCTCCCCAAACCGCTGCGACTTTCAGATTTCGCACAGCGCGATCGCTCTCATCCTTCAACTGGCGAGATTTTCGGGAGAGGAAATTAAATAATTTGCTTTTATACCGACCATTGGGAGGGGAGGACATTTTGCTAAATGCTAAATGTTAATTGCTAATTGCTAAAAATAGTAGATGCCCTGATTTTATCGAAAAGATGACCGATTCCAAGACACCTTTTGTAACGCCCTCATCCAGCCTCCTGAGCGAAGCGATTGAAAAACTCTCTGCGATGACTCAGGTTAACGTTCAGACTGGCTGGCGCTACTGTGCCGCAGACCTGACAGCAGATACCGTCCGCCAATCTGATTTCGGGAATGATTGGTTATCTGTGGAGTTGAATGCGAGGGGACATATTGCTTGGGAAGCGGGGCAAAAGGTGTTATGGCTTAGTCAAAAATTGATTATTCCCCAAGATTTACACCTGTATCCTTTATCGGGGTTGGCGTTGCGGCTGGTGTTAACTTGGTGGGCAGAAGACGCGCAAATTTTTGTAAATGGCGTCAAAGTGCAAGCGGGAGACTTATTTGATTGCTCAACAAGGGTACTGCTGAGTCCGTCTGTTACGCCGGGTGAAAAGATTACCGTTGCCTTGCGCCTGGTCAGTCCCGGACATGATGATGGAGCATTAGTGCGATCGCGCTGTATATACGAATTTACCACCGACGCTCGGATTGAACCCGGTTTTGTCGCTGATGAGTTAGCTGTCTTGCAACGGTATTTAAAAACCTTTGAACCGGAAAAACTGGATATCTTGGCAGCTGCTGTAGCTGAGATTGACTGGACAGCACTGCCTGATGAACAAAAATTTGAGCGATCGCTTTCCACCCTCCGTCAAAACCTGCTCGACACACTAGGGTCAACAGAATCTAAAATCCAAAATCTAAAATCTAAAATCTGTTTGCTCGGTCATGCTCACTTAGACTTGGCTTGGCTATGGCCTGTCAGCGACACCTGGGAAGCTGCTCAACGCACTTTTGAATCGGTTCTCAAACTCCTGCAAGAATTTCCCAAGCTGACCTTCTGCCATTCCACACCCGCACTTTATGCTTGGATTGAGCAACATCGCCCGGATTTATTTGCCGCTATTCAACAACAAGTTGCGGCTGGACGCTGGGAAGTTGTCGGCGGAATGTGGGTGGAACCGGAACTAAATATTATTAATGGCGAATCGATTGTCCGCCAGTTGCTCTATGGTCAGCGTTACGTCTTAGAAAAATTTGGGAAATTGAGTACAGTTGCCTGGTTGCCAGATAGTTTTGGCTTTTGTGCCACGCTGCCCCAATTTCTAAAATCTGCTGGGATTGAATACTTTGTCACCCAAAAATTGCGCTGGAACGATACGACAAAGTTTCCCTATGAAGCATTTTGGTGGCGATCGCTTGATGGTTCCCTAATCTTCAGCCTCATGTCTGCTCCGATTGGTGAAGGCATTGACCCGATTAAAATGGCGTCTTATGCCTGTGTTTGGGAAACCCAAACCAGTTTAAAAGAGAGTCTTTGGCTTCCAGGTGTGGGCGATCATGGCGGTGGCCCTACCCGTGATATGTTGGAAGTCGCCCATCGTTGGGAAAAATCCCCCTTCTTTCCTCGTCTAGAATTCACTACATCTGAGAGCTATTTGCAGCAGATTAGCACTCAGAATCCCAACTCCAACGAAACTCAAAACTCAAGACTGTTCCCGGTTTGGGACGATGAACTCTATCTAGAATTCCATCGGGGTTGCTACACCACCCACGCCGATCAAAAGCGCTTTCAACGTCGCAGTGAAGGCTTACTGTACCAAGCAGAACTTTTCGCTTCCTTGGCGAGTATCAGCATCGGTGCGGCTTATCCCAAGCAAAAGCTAGAATCTGCCTGGAAAAAGGTACTATTTAATCAATTTCACGATATTCTCCCCGGTTCCTCAATTCCCCAAGTCTTTGTAGATGCGAATCAGGCTTGGCAAGAGGTAGAACAGGTGGGTTCGGAAATAGTACAGCAAGCCTTAAGCGCGATCGCAACTTCTATTGCCCTTCCCCCACCGCCGCAACCAGACGCCCTCCCAGTTATCGTCTTCAACTCCCTGAACTGGCAACGCTCGGAAGTCGTTACCGTCCCCTTACCGGCATCTGCACATCACTGGCAAATTTACGACTTAGAAGGGAAACTACTACCATCCCAGCTTTCTGAAGGCACGACGCTGTTATTTCTTGCCGAAAATACCCCATCGGTGGGTTATCGCCTCTTCTGGCTATGTCCTCAAAACCTAGATCCTCAAGCCGAATTACCCTCAAAAAGGCAACAATACGGGCATCCTAGCACTAGCCTTCCGGATTCTAATGCGACTAATCCAGATAATATCAGATATAGGGGAAAAAATTGCATCGTAGAAAATGACTTACTGCGGGTAATCGTTGATTCTCAAACAGGCGATTTAAGCAGTGTCTTTGACAAAATTAATCATCGAGAGATCCTCTCTCAAGTCGGAGGAAATCAACTCCAAGCCTTCCAAGATAGCGGTCAATATTGGGATGCTTGGAACATTGACCCCAACTATGCCCAACACCCCTTACCTCCCACCCAGCTAAAGTCAATTGAATGGGTAGAACAGGGGGCGGTGCAAACTCGTCTGCGCGTTGTGCGGCAGCTAGGCGAGTCGAAATTTTGCCAAGATTACATACTGCAAG
>NZ_JACJOQ010000088.1:0-4568 GCF_014695635.1 Coleofasciculus sp. FACHB-712
GCTGCGGGGTCAAACTTAAGAAATTCTAGACTGGCTCCCTGCCCAAGCGTGTAAACCGGCGGATGCTCTAGCAAAATCAGGGCATCCGCCAGACTAGGATCGTTGATGCGTTCGGAAACCAGCGATCGCTGCCAGTCCCAAGCTGCCGAATAGGGCATCTGCCCCCGATTGTATAACCGGAGTTGGCGCAGTTGCTCCGAGGCTTTCCCAGCAGACCCTTCAGACTTACTTAAAATCATGGCAAAAATCAACAGTAATTTGACTTATATTTTTTGCATAATTAATCTGCTGGAATCAAGAAATGTCAAAAGATGCAAAGGATTCTGAAGAGAAGTCAAAGGCATAAGTTCTCTAGAATACAAAGTGCTAGTGTTGAAGTTATAACCTCAAGTGTTGAGGGAGGATGCCTCTTCAAAATAACCCCAAAGATAGACTTGGAGATCGCAACCAAGCTGGGGAATGTACATTAGTTAAATAGCACCCTAGGAAACCTAAACAAGAACATCGGCAGTTGCTTATTTGCGATAGGGCTGCTGACAACCTCTCTAGCTGAGGGACTGCCAGCAAGAACATCCTAGCAACAGTGTGAAATCGGGAAAAATTTGCTACTGCTCAAAGTTTTGGCTCCGTTCAACGTTTGCTAACACCAAAAAACGGGAACGAGATCGCTACTGAGAAAGCCGCAATTCTGCTGAGCTTTCTAAATTATCACAACGGTACAGCATGGAGTATCCGGTATGAAGCTTGTTATCCACGGCAAAAACATTGAAATTACCGACGCGATTCGTGAGTACGTAAATCAAAAAATTGACAAGGCAGTCAGCCACTTTCAGAGTTTGACGAGCGAAGTAAACGTGCATCTTAGTGTGGCTCGCAATCCCCGGATAAATCCAAAACAAGCCGCTGAGGTGACTATCTTTGCCAACGGTACAGTAATCCGTGCTGAAGAGAGTAGCGAGAGTCTCTACGCGAGCATCGACCTAGTTGCCGATAAAATTGCCCGCAAACTCCGGAAATATAAAGAAAAGCGTCTGGATAAGAAGACCCAGACTCAAATGAAGACTGGCATTGTAGTAGAACAAGAGCCAGTGCCAGAGGATCTCATTGGTTCTCGCACCCCCGAACTCCCCTCAGAAGTGGTGCGTACCAAGTACTTCGCAATGCCGCCAATGACGATGGACGAAGCCTTGGAACAGTTGCAGCTGGTGGATCATGACTTCTATATGTTCCGCAATGCCGAAAGCGGTGAGATTAACGTTATTTATGAGCGCAACCACGGTGGTTATGGAGTAATTTTGCCGCGTAACGGGAATGGACATACCCATCACAAAAATGGCAAAACTGACAACCACAGCACTGGAACGCCAGAAAAGTCAAGCTCTGCAAAAGCGTAAACAGAACTGAAGAGTATCTAGATTCTCGTTCGCAGACTCTTAGTTGACTCTGATTTGATCGGGTAGGAGCATTCTTTGTGAATGCCCCTACCTTCCTGATTTCACAGGATCGCCCCACAGGTTGTAGAAAAACTTTTTCTTGCAAATCGCACTCGCCACTACTGTGCTGGTATTGATTCCAATTTAGGTTGCGATCGCTTTCCCAGCCTCATTACGAAACTGAGCGATCGCACCTTGCATTGCTCGTAGTTCATCTTCTGAAATTCTTAAACAATTTGTCTACATAACACTTTGTTGAAACCCTAATTTCTAACGATCAACACAAATAAGAAATTAGATAAACTTAGCGTCACAGTAGTTTTATCCCTGGGTTTTCTTAGGCAGCCACTTGCAGGGATCGGTCAACTAAGTGCTGCTATCGTTCCCTTCAAAATCAACCAGATGCAGTTGAAACTTCAAAACAACTTCTTTCTCAACTTTTAAAGGAGCTAGTTGGCAATAAGTAGGATCGTCGTTGCGATGAGTGGGTCAACATGACCAAACCTATATTAAGCCAGAGGATGAGAAGGATAAACAAGTATTAACCTGAGACAAGCGGGTTGTACAAAAAACAGGTTGGTAGAGAAAAAGGAAGGTAAAGTCATTATGCATGAGGTATCAGAGGAACACGCGAAGGCCGCAGAGGAACACGCGAAGGTCTCAGAGGGACATGGGAAGTTAATCGAGGAGGTAGGAAAGACTCTAAAGGAGCGTGGAAAGAGCGCCCAAGAGCATGGAAAGTTGATAGAAGAGTACGGAAAGGCCACACAGCAGCATGCGAAGGCATCGCAGCAGCACGCGAAGGCATCGCAGCAGCATGATGGAAACTCAACAGAGGAATTCGTGAAAGCTGCACAGGAACACTCCAAGGCAACAGAAAAACATACCAAAGCAGTCAAGGAGTTCCTCCAGGTAGCACAGGAGTTCGTCCAGGTAGCACAGGAGCAGGTAGAGACATCCAAGAAATTGTTGGACAAACGATAACTTGATTTGGATATCTATATGCCTTACGAGCGCGATCGCATCAGCTGTTTCAACTCTCGCCAAACTGGCGAGAGTTGTCCAAAATCCGATTGTTTATTCGTGAAGATTCCGTAGCTAGGGCTGAATAATAAAGCTAAAACAAATAATCCTGATGCAACTAATACAATCGCTGGGCCGGAAGGCAAATTTTGGTAATAACTCAGGTACATCCCGCTGATGCTGGAAATAATGCCAATCCCCGCCCCAACTATCATCACATTGTGCAGCCGCTTCACTAATAGATAGGCGGTTGCTCCTGGTGTAATTAACAGCGATAGCACTAGGATGACACCCACAGCTTTCATGCTGGCAACAATGGTTAAGGCAATCAGCAGCATTAAGCCAAAATTGAGCAAGTTAGTAGGCAATCCCGCTGCCTGCGCTCCCAATGGATCGAAGGTATAAAATAATAATTCTTTGTACAGTAGGACGACCACCAATAGGACAATTGCGGCAATGATCGCAGTGTCGCGGACTTCTTCAACGGTAACACCCAAGATATTGCCGAATAAGAAGTGATTGAGGTCAATTTTGTTATCTTTTTGGATCGTGGTAATTAAGGTGACGCCGAGGGCAAAAAAGGCAGAGAAAACAATACCCATTGCGGCATCTTCTTTAATTGGCGATCGCGTTCTGATCCAAGCGATCGCCATCGTACTCAAAACCCCGGCAATAAATGCCCCGACAAAGATATTGGCACCTACCATAAACGCGATCGCTAACCCTGGCAAAACCGAGTGGCTGATGGCATCTCCCAACAATGCCAGCCGTTGCACCATCAGATAGCTACCGACAACAGCGCACAGCAAGCCGACGAGAATGGCAATAATCAGCGATCGCTGCATGAAGCCGTACTGCAACGGCTCAATCAACGCTTCTAACATAAAAATTTAGAGGATTCTAACCGCTCCAGGCGCAAAGGACACAAAGTTTAAGAGGGAGTGAGAAGTGATTTCTTTAATTTAAAACTCACTCCGGGCGGATTGATGAAATATATTTCTGGGCGGATAGATAATGAGATAAAGACCGCCTCTACGCAGCTGCTTCTGTAAAGAACATCACCTGCCCGCCATAGGCACGATACAGGTTTTCCTGACTCAGCACCTCGTGGCGCGAACCAGAGGCAATTAACTCAGTATTCAATAAAATTAAGTCATCAAAGTGGGTGATAGATGCCCCTAAGTCGTGATTGACAACGAGAACCGTTTTTCCAGCGTCGGCAAGGTCGCGGAAAATGTCAAAAATAATTGCTTGGGTTTTCTGATCGATCCCGGCAAACGGTTCATCAAAGCAGAAAACCTCTGCTTCTTGGGCTAAAGCCCGCGCTAAAAATACCCGCTGCTGCTGTCCTCCGGAGAGTTGTCCAATCGGGCGATCGCGATAATTGCTCATTCCCACCCGATCCAAAGCCTCTGCTGCCACCCGTCGGCTTACCGTAGAGAAGCGACGAAACCAGCCAGTTTTCTTGACACGCCCCATCATTACAGCATCCCAAACAGTCGCCGGATAAGTCCAGTCAATTTGCGATCGCTGTGGCACATAGGCTACCCGTTCCCGTTGCTCCATCAAAGGTCTATCGCTATACAGCACCGTGCCACCCGTCACGGGAATCAATCCCAACATCGCCTTCATCAAGGTACTTTTTCCCGCACCATTGGGGCCAATAATCCCTGTCAAACGTCCCGGTGCCACTACACAACTGACATTCCGTAGCGCCTCTACCGTGCGGTACTGCACTCCCACCTGGCTGATTTTAATTGCTGTAGATGCCTCTAGCGAGGCGGCTGGCAGATGGCAAACCATTTTTGCCCAATCGGTATCAGGAGAGAAGGTGGCAGTATTCATAGGGTGGTTTTATCTTGCTTTCTTTTTAGATTACTCTAATAATGAAAAGAATATGAAAACATCTATAAAGAGAAATAATCTAAAAGATAGGTGAAATTGATGGTACAGCGCTCTAGGCTCTTCCAAAAGGTAAAAGGAAGTAATTTTTGCCTTTCCAAGGCAAAATCGGGGAATCCTCTGGCTCTGGTTTCTAGCCTTTGCCTAGGAATTCTCTTGCCTTTTGCCTTATCCAGCTGTACCCAGCCTTCCTCAAATCGTGCAAATCCA
>NZ_JACJOQ010000089.1:0-3651 GCF_014695635.1 Coleofasciculus sp. FACHB-712
GGTGCCTGAAGCACCTCACCGGGCCAGTTCACGAGCAGCGGTTGATTCATCGGTGGGAGTTTTACCGGCTCTTTCACCAGTGAATAAACCTGGGAAGCCGCGATGCTTAAAAGAGGCACGCCTTCAAGTTGCGGTACAACTTGGCGAGTTAAACCATCGCTATCCTTGTGGTTGGCAATATGTCCGATTGCGATCGCGCTTTTACTCAATTCTGGAGTCGGACGCAAAGGGGTAGTTGTCCGATCCCACCCCTGCGCCAACACCACCTGACCCACTTTTTCCATCGCCGCCGCCATCTGTGCATCTTCCGGACTACTTTCGGGCATCAGCACGTCCAATACCACCACACTAGGCTCTGCTGCGGACAGTTGATTCAGCAACTGGGTGTATTGCTTGCGAGGCCAAGGAAAGCGACCCAGTTCCTTTAAACTGGCATCATCAATGTCAATCAACACCACCCGTTCATCCCAAGGCATCGTTCCCCGGAGGCGGAATAAACCCCGATAAGCAAGCTGTTCCAGTGGTTGCCAAATCCCTAGCACCAAACCACTTGCAACGATTAAAGAAGGAAAAAAGAAAAAAGCAAAATTAGCAATAAAGGATTTTTTTTCTTTTTCTTCTACTTTTAAACTTTGAATTTTGGACTTTTCAGGGAATTGCCAGTTCATACATCTGCTGTTTTCCCAAAGGAGTCGCAACAGCGTTGATGCGACCGTTTATAACAATTTTGCTGAATGCTGCTAGGTTTAATTTTTTCCAACTCTCAATTTGGTAGAGACGCGAACTGACTCTTTCAGCGCTAGGCTAACGCCTCGCTGTTTTCATGCCCAAAGGGCTATACGCGATCGCCTTTAGTTCCCTTGCGAATTCAACCTCAATCCGAAATCTACCATCCAAAATTTTCTAAAAGGTTTTGTTAAATGGATACCCAAATTTGTAATTGCGCTCAACTGCAACAGCAGCATCTCAATTATAAAAATTGATTGGGAACCATCTCTATCCCCCCACCCCCCTCCGCTGGAGAAAGGAAGACCGGGAATCATTTCCTTTCACCGGGCACTTGAGTGCATCGTTTGGTCAAACACCTCATACCGTCCCTTTCCTAGCGCTTTGGCACGATACAAGGCTGTATCGGCATCGCGCAGGAGGTCTTCAGGTCGATCGTAGCCGCTGCTGAGAACAATGCCAATACTTGCGGCAGTAAAAACTTCGTGTCCGTCGAGATAGAAAGGCGGTATCAGTTCTCGGTTGATTCGTTCGGCGATGCTGGTGGCGTGACTCAGGTCGTCAATAGCTTCCAAAAGCAGGGTAAATTCATCTCCCCCCAAACGAGCGACGATGTCTTCAGCACGCACGCAGGTTTCGAGACGGCGAGCGACGCAGCGAAGCAGCCGCTCCGCTAACGCCACCAATAATTTATCCCCAACCAGATGCCCCAAACTGTCGTTCACTTTTTTGAAGCCATCCAAATCTACAAACAGCAGCGCAAACTGAAAATCTTGACACTGTTTGGCTCGCTCCACCGCTTGACTGAGGCGCTCCATGAACAAAGCTCGGTTGGGCAAGCCCGTCAAGATATCATAAAACGCCCGTTCCCGCAGATGCTCCTTTGCCCGTTTGCGCTCGGTAATATCTTCCACCGTGCCTTCGTAGTAAAGCAGCTTACCTTCACAATCGCGCACCGCACGGGCATTTTCCGAAATCCAAATGATGCTGCCATCTTGGCGGGAAACCGCGGACTCAAACTCTGAAACGGCATCGTGTTCTTGCAACAGGCGCGTAAACTCAGCACGCCGGTTCGGGTCAACGTATAGTTGCTGCTTAATATCCGTCAGACGTGCCATCAGTTCTGTCGGAGACTCATATCCATAGATGCGTGCGAGAGCGGGATTGGCACTAATATACTGTCCGTCGGGCGTTGTCTGGAAAATCCCTTCAATTGCATTCTCAAAGATACTGCGATACTTTGCTTCTGCTTGTTGCAGAGCCTCTTCTGTCCGCTTGCGCTCGGTAATATCGGTGATGAAGCCTTCAAGTCCCAGGACTTTACCAGTGTTGTCACAAACCGCCGCGCCTTTTTCCCAAACCCATTTTTCCACACCTGATTTGGTCAGAATACGATATTCCACAACATAGGGTTTTAGAAGCGTGATGCCCGTAGCGATCGCCTCTAAAACCTTGGGTAAATCCTCAGGATGAGTAATGGAATCATAAGACACCGCGCGATCGCCAATCAATTCTTCACTGTGATACCCAGTCAGCTTAAAGCAACCTTCACTAATGTAAGTCATCGACCACGCTGGGTCATTTCCACAAGAAAACACAATCCCTGGCAAGGAGTCAATCAAACTTGCCAGACGGCGCTGGCTTTCCCTCAGGGCAGCTTCCGCTTGTTTTTGCTGCATCACGGTTCCTAGATGCGCTGCCACTGCTGACACCAGCTCAACCAGTCGCTTGTCCTTAGGGCGAGATTCAAACAGGAAGAAAGTGAGAATTGCCACTACCCTATCTTTAGAGAGAATCGGCACGGCAAATCCCGCTTTGAGTCCACAATTTCTGGCGAACTGAGTCCGGATAAAAAATGGGGGCGGCTCAATCGAAGCATCAGGAATCCACTCTGGCTGCTTGGATAACCAAACTCGTCCCGGTAGCCCAATTCCCGGTGAAAACTTCAACATTTCGCTCTGCCGCCGGAACTCGCTCAGGGTTAGGGGCAGTTCTGATGGCAGGTTAGTCGGTTGAAGTTGATTTAAACCTTTCATCAACCTTTCAACCTCTAACGCTTGTAAACTTTCAACCTGTAGCTCTAAAGTGCTGCTGTACCATGCGGGAGTGCATTCTAAAACAGTACCGTCTGAGCTGGGTATCCAAGCTTCACCAAAATTCCAGCCGGTCGTTTCACACACTTGACGTAGCGCGACTGAAAGTGCCGTATGAAAATCAGGCGCAGCACTAATTGCCTGGGTTAGGATTTGCAACAGTTTAATTTCTTCTTCAGCCCGCTGGCGCTCAGATACGTCAATAGACGTATTCGCAAAGGGGTGTAGAGTGTTAGCGGGGCGGGGGTCTAAATCCCGATTAGGGATTGAAATCATGATCAAGCCCTCCAGCGCCAGCAGTTCTCCCGATTGGGAGAAAACTCCACAACCCTGTTCCCAAACTAATTTCTCTTCTCCCGCCGCTGTGATGATGCGGTAGACAAGCTGGAAGGGTCTATATTCTTGCACGGCGGCTTGTATGGCGTTCCACACCTGCTCTCGGTCGTCGGGATGAATCAGTTGGGCATAGCAGATTTCTCGGTTGCCAATGAGTTCAAACGGAGAGTAACCAGTGAGCTGATAGCAGTCCTCGCTGACCGCTTCCATTGTCCAGCTCTGGTCGTTGCGGCAACGATAGGCCATGCCAGGTAAGTTACTCATCAGGGTTGAAAGGGGACGAACTCTGGATAGGGATTGTCCCGTTGAAACAGGGCACTCTTGTAATGCATCTTCTGTCTGCAACGTATAAGTCATTTCAAACGGTGTTCCCAGTCCCCTGATGTTTTCCTTGAGATCAACGAGATCAACTGGTTCTAACCGCTCCACTCTCGGCGTCTCCTACAGAAATAATGTAAAGCTGGGAGAAAGCTCGTCAGCTGCGGCGAGGCAGCGA
>NZ_JACJOQ010000009.1:0-1972 GCF_014695635.1 Coleofasciculus sp. FACHB-712
GCTGGATCGAATTGATGATCGGAACCGAATTTTCCAGTTAATAATCCTTGAGCTAGAGACGAATACGCAAGAATTGAAATCTTGTTTTCAACGCAGTAAGGCATGGCATCCTTTTCCACCCAACGCCAAAACAGGGAATACGGCGGTTGCAAACTATCGATGCGTCCATACTGGGCAGCTTCTTCCAACTGGGCGCGGGAGAAATTAGAAACGCCAATTGCCCGAATTTTACCTTGTTCCTTCAGGTGGTTAAGGGCGTTCATGGTTTCTTCAATGGGGACTATTTCGCTTTTAAACACTCCAGAGGGCCAGTGAATTTGGTATAGGTCGATATAGTCGGTTTTCAGGTTTTTGAGAGAGCGATCGCACGCTTCAATCACTTGGTCATACTTGAGATGATTGGCAAAAACCTTGGTTGCATAAACCGCTTGGTCGCGCACATCTGATAGCGCTTGGGCGACAATCTGCTCAGAATGCCCCTCGCCGTAGACTTCAGCGGTGTCAACTGTAGTGATACCGGCATCAAATGCCACCCGGATTGCTTTTATCGTGTCGGCGTCTTCAATTCCCACCCACATCCTTTTGCCAGCTTGCCATGTACCCATGACAATCGGAGAGATTTGAATGTCAGAAGTGCCTAAGTGTCGTTTTTCCATGCGTCAATCCTGGTTTATCGGCTTCTGTCTTCATATTAGGCAACACTTGGGAAGGGGGACGCGATCGCTTGCTTCGTTTTCAACATCAAATCAAATCAGCATCAAAGTAACGATGTTAACTGACCTGTCGTGTGGTCGCTGTTAGCCTGGGATTAGAATATCCGAGACTTATGCAATCCACGACGACCACCAAAACCACGCCTCACGCCCTCAAAGAATGGGCGGTTGCTGTCGATGCCTTAGAACAAGGCAAAACGATTATGCTGCTACGCAAAGGCGGCATCCGCGAGGAAAACAACCGCTTCACCGTTGCCGAAACAGAAGTTTTGCTCTACCCGACTTATGAACATCAACAGCCCGATTTGCTGAAAGCGGAATATTCCAATCTGGTGCAACCCGTCGCCTCCGGTTGGCATCCAGAAACCATCCGAATCGGTGCTTGGGCTGAAATTACTGATATTTTGCCAGTGAGTGAAGAATCAGCGGTGAGAGGGCTGCTACCGTACCATATTTGGAACGAGCAATTTGTCAGCGATCGCCTCAAATGGAAGCCGCGTCAGCCGATTTATGTGCTGCTACTACGCACTTACAAACTGATTCAAGCGCAGATTATCGCTTACCGCCCGGAATATGGAGGTTGCAAGTCGTGGATCGATCTTGCAAGCGCGATCGCAATTGAGGATGCAAAACCTGTTTTAGATGATGCAGAATATGCCCAGCAAGTCACAACAATTCGGCAAATAGCTAATTGGTGAGAGGTATTCCATTATCCGCTATGTCAAATCTGGTTAATTCGCCGTAATTCTCCGGAACCCCACCCCGCCATGTCCTGCGGCTCCGGCTCCCCTCCTCGCAAGCGGGGAGGGGCTGGGGGTGGGGTTCTTTTATTATGGAAACCGGACAGATTACCCATTACCAGAAATTGGGTGCGTCAGCGGTAACTCTAAAGTAAACGTTATCTCTTCAGAAGCACTCCTGACTCGAAGAATGCCACCTAAATGTTGGGTGAGTTTCTGCACCAGCGCTAATCCTAAACCAGTTCCGCCCTGCTTCCAGCGATCGGCACGGGGAATGCGGTAGAACTTGTCAAAAATGCGGGGTAGCTCATCAGGCGGAATCTCGACCCCAGAGTTGCTCACCTTGATTTGCATCATTGCCGAAGCGGCACGGACTGTTACTGTAATGCGTTCTCCTGGTGGGGTGTACTTGCACGCATTATTGAGCAACTCTGTCAAAATTCGCTCCACACTGGCTAATTCCGAGACTAGGGTGGGCAAGTTTGAGGGAATATCAACCTGTAAGATTTGTTCGCGTTC
>NZ_JACJOQ010000090.1:0-2825 GCF_014695635.1 Coleofasciculus sp. FACHB-712
TCCGAAGCACTGCGAATCATCGCTCGTCAGGTTGCGGCTCAACAAGAACTACGCCGTGGTTTGAACCGCTTAACCCGTGCCCCCCAATCGCACTCACGAGGGGAAGAACAGCAAGAGCGTTTCTTTACGCTCTCTGAGGAGCGCCTGCGCCTACTAGAATCCATTGTTATCAATGCAAATGACGCGATTGTCATTACAGAAGCCGAGCCATTGGAAGAGCCGCTTGGCCCCAGAATTGTCTATGTAAATCAGACCTTCACCCAAATGACCGGCTATCAACCGGAAGAGGTAATCGGTAAGACTCCCCGGTTGTTGCAAGGACCGAAAACTGAGCGATCGCAACTTGATAAAATTCGTCAAGCTTTGTCACGATGGGAGCCGGTCAGAGTCGAGTTGATTAACTACCGCAAAGATGGTTCCGATTTTTGGGTAGAACTGAATATCTTACCCCTGGCAGATAGTACGGGTTGGTTTACCCATTTGCTAGCGGTGCAACGAGATATTAGCGATCGCAAAGCCGCTGAGTACGAACTAAAATCTCATGCGCGGGCTTCAGCAGTGGTGGCTCAACTAGGGCAAGGTGCGCTCTCTGGCACCAATCTAGATGCGCTGATGCAAGAAGCGGTGAAGTTGGTTGCCCAAACCTTGGAAGTGCCCTATTGCCAGGTTATGGAACTGATGCCGGGAGGCAATGCTTTCTTCATGAGGGCGGGCATTGGTTGGCAGGAAGGGTTGGTGGGTTCGGCAATCATCGGTGCCCACGATCGTTCCCAGGCAGGATATACCTTGCTGACGGGGAAGCCGGTGATTGTGGAAGACCTCCGGATCGAAACGCGCTTTTCCGGAACGCCACTGCTGCACAACCACCGTGTAATTGCTGGCAT
The DNA here is from genome assembly GCF_014695635.1 of Coleofasciculus sp. FACHB-712. Taxonomy (NCBI): domain Bacteria; kingdom Bacillati; phylum Cyanobacteriota; class Cyanophyceae; order Coleofasciculales; family Coleofasciculaceae; genus Coleofasciculus; species Coleofasciculus sp. FACHB-712. Next base: position 885 of record NZ_JACJOQ010000090.1, read on the forward strand.
GAGTGTGATTATTCATAGTCAGGGGAACCCCTTCGGTGTTTTGAGCGTTCACACCCCAAACCACCGATGGTTTACGGAAGACGAAGTTCATTTTTTGCAAGCGGTTGCGAATGTCTTGGCAACGGCGAACGAACGCCAGTTAGCGGAAGAGGCGCTGCGGGAAAGTGAAGAGCGCTATGCATTGGCGGTTCGGGGGAGTAACGAGGGGTTGTGGGATTGGAACCTGAAAGCGGAAACCTTCTATTTTTCGCCGCGCTGGAAATCGATGTTGGGTTGCCAAGAGGATGAAATTGGCGATAGCCCGGAGGAGTGGTTTAACCGCGTACATCCAGAAGATTTGGAGCGAGTCAAAAGCGCGATCGCTGCCCATCTAGAAGGGTTGACTCACCACTTCGAGAAAGAATATCGGATGTTACATAAAGATCAAACCTATCGATGGATGCTTTGTCGAGGAATGGCGATTCGAGATGCCAATGACAAAGCCTACCGCATGGCAGGATCGCAGACGGATATTACCGACCGCAAGGTGGCTGAGGAACATCTCATCTATGATGCATTTCACGATCCGCTGACAGGTTTGCCCAATCGAGCCTTATTTATGGAGCGGCTGTCCCAGGCGATCGCCCGAACGAGAAGACAGCCAGAACATCTGTTTGCCGTCTTATTTCTGGATCTCGATCGCTTCAAAGTCGTCAATGATAGCCTCGGTCATGTCGTCGGAGACCAACTGCTGGTTGCGTTAGCAAAGCGGCTGCAAAGCAGCGTCGCTTCTTACCTGCAAGGCTCTCTGTGTGGCAGCAATACTGTGGCACGGCTTGGGGGCGATGAATTTGTCATTCTCTTAGAAGATATTCAAGATATCGGCGTCGCAGAAGCGATCGCCAAACGCATCCAAAAAGACCTCCGGCAGCCTTTCAACCTAGACAGACACGAGGTCGTCGTGACAGCCAGCATTGGCATTACCTTAAGCGCAATCGAGCAACAAGGCTCATCAGGCACTTACAAAACTTGCCCCTATCCCGGAGACATTCTGCGTGACGCCGACATCGCCTTATATCAAGCCAAGGCGCTGGGCAAAGCCCGTTACGAAGTGTTTACCACCACCATGCACACTCATGCGGTGGCTCGCTTGCAGCTAGAAAACGATCTCAGACAAGCCCTAGCCCAGGCTAAGGTAAAAGACCGGCTTCAAACAAAAACTGTCAATTCTTCTGGTTACTCTTCACTCAGCCGTGAGTCCGCATCCTTCAGTCATTCCTTCCTGCTTCACTATCAGCCCATTGTCTGCTTCATGACTGGCAGAATTACTGGTTTCGAGGCACTGGTGCGCTTGTCTCACCCGTTTCGCGGCTTGATTTCCCCAGTTGATTTTATCCCGATTGCAGAAGAAACAGGTTTAATCATCCCTTTGGGAGCGTGGGTTCTGCGCGAAGCCTGCCGTCAAATGCGGCTTTGGCAACAAGAATTTCCTGACTTAGCACCATTAACCATCAGCGTTAATCTTTCCGGCAGACAGTTTTCAAAACCTAATTTGGTCGAGCAAATTCAGCAAATTCTCCAAGAAACCGAGTTACCAGCACCAAGTCTAAAACTGGAAATTACCGAAAGTGTGGTGATGGAAAATGCTGCCGCCGCTACGGCTAGTTTAGAGCAACTAAGCAACTCCGGAATTCAACTTAGTATTGATGACTTCGGAACCGGCTATTCTTCTTTGAGTTATTTGCACCGCTTTCCGCTCAATACTCTGAAGATTGACCGCTCCTTTGTTAGCCGGATGGATGCAGGCGAAAATTCTGAGATTGTAAAAACGATTGTTACGCTGGCTCACCATCTGGGATTAGATGTGATCGCAGAAGGTGTAGAAACGGCGGCTCAGATGGAACAACTGCGATCGCTACGCTGCGAAGCTGGGCAAGGATTCTTCTTTTCCAAGCCACTAGA
>NZ_JACJOQ010000091.1:0-4080 GCF_014695635.1 Coleofasciculus sp. FACHB-712
ACCGCTGACGGGTAATGAACACCTCTGGCTCTTGCCGAGACAGGAGCATTTCGATACACTCCTCTACAAGTGCCTGCATCATCGGCACCCATTTACTCAAATTGACTGCATAAGCCTTTTTTTCCCGTAATCGCAGCCAAACCGTATCCGGCAAAACCCCTTGAACAGACGCCAGCAGATGAGCGTGAAAAGCTGCAACCGTTTGATATTCCAGCTTAGGACGCCGACCTAAATGAATGTCACTGGGAACGTATATCCAATCGCCAAAGTTTGATTGTCCGGGTTGTTTCACTAAAAAATCGGGACAACTCACAAGGGTTACTGTCTTTGGAAGGTGCAAGAAGGATTCATCCTCCATCCTTACTTCTTCCTCCTTCAGAAGCACGCCTCGGTAAATTAGCTCAACGCCTTCTTGCATCAAGGCAATCGTGGCATTCGCACCAGCGTGCCAATCTCCCCAAGCGTAATTGGGTTTGTGATAAGTCTGTCCCGCCAGAATGGTTTGCTGGAGAGCATTCCGATCCTGTTGCAATTTGGCGCGAAAATCACTTTGAAAATCCTGCTGAGTAGGATCTCCGTATAAATCGAGAAAAGACCGGCGACTACAACGTTGGTAGTGCCGCAACAGATTAACAGTTAGCAGCATGACTTCAAGCTAACAGAGAATGAGTGAGCTTTCGCGATCGCTCTTATCGCACTTAGGCTAAATGGTGCTAGACAGACGAAGCCTGACGAGAGCGGACTTGTAGAGATACGATTTATCGCATCTCCTACGTGTAGATTTTGACAGCGCACCATCGGTTAGAGTAGTGGCGATTTTGAGCGTGAGGGTGTAGGCATGGCTAAGCGTAGCAAACGGCAGTTGATTAGGTGGCGATCGCTCTTATTGTTACTTCCTATATCGTTTTCAGCTTCTATCTATCGTAGTTTGGCGTTATTTGTAACTGTTCTATTGTTGTCATCAGTGGGGGCACAGGCAACAAGCGTTTCAATTGCCCAACAGCCAGCGACTTCCTCGCCAAATGCAACGACTACTGATCGCCAACAAGCCTATAAACGGGCGCAGCAACTGTTCGAGCAAGCACGGCAACTAGAGAGCCAAGGAACAGCAGAACAGAGGCAACAAGCACTTGCAAAATATGAAGAGGCGCTCTCTATCTGGCAGCAATTGGCGGTTAATGAAGCTCCTCCGTATGTGGCTCGCGATTGGGAAGCTACGACTCTTCTTGGTATCGGCACCATCTACAATCTCCAGGACGACCCTCAGAAGGCGCTAGACTATCTCAATCGGGGACTAGCTGTCAGGCGCGAGTTGAAAAACCGCCTTCAGGAAGTCATGGCTCGTGCCTCTGCGGATAATGCTAGCTCCAACTCAGAGAACAAACAAAAACTGCTCGACACATACAAGCAAGCACTTGTGGACAACAGCATTAGGGAAGCTACCCTGCTCAATATCCTCGGTCATGCTTATTTCAAATTGCGCGAAATGCAAAAAGCGCTCGAATATCACAATCAAGCCCGATCGCTGTTTCGAGCTGAGAAACAACCCTTGCTTGAAGCTATTACGCTGACAAACATCGGTGATGTCTACTTTAGGCTAGGCGAGACTCAAAAAGCACTCGACTTCTACAATCAAGCACTGGAGCTCCAACGTGCTGAGAAGGATACCGACGCACAAGCCCGGACACTCCAGGCTATCGGTCTGAGGTACAGCGCCTTAGGCGATTCGCAACAGGCGCTTGCAGCTTACAATCAGGCATTGGAACTCCAGCGAGAAAAGAAGGATTGGGCTGGGCAAGCGTATACCCTCAGCAGAATTGGCTCGCTCTACTACTCGTTGGGTCAGTATCAGAAGGCGCTGGACTCCCATAACCAAGCGCTGGAACTCCAACAAGCCGCACAGGGAAATCTATCAGGAACAGCTTTAAAGTTTAACCTTTCTCAGCAAGCTGCTATTCTCACAGGTATTGCTGACACCTACGGCTCAGAAGGATTGGGCGATCCTGCCAAAGCGCTGGACTTTTATAACCAAGCGCTGGCACTTTCCCAAAAGGCGGGAGACAAAGATGGGGAAGCGGTAGTCCTCAGCTTAATCAGCTATGCCTACAACCAATTAGGGGAAAAGCAGAAAGCCCTCGACGTTTTGAATCAAGCGCTTGTGTTGTCGCGTGCCATCTCCGATCCCACTAGGGAAGCTAATACGCTCAGTGATATCGCTGATATCTATATTTCAATGGGTGAGCCGCAGCAGGCGCTCGATTTTTACAACCAAGCCCTAGATATCCAGCGTCGGGTGAACGCTCGCTCTGAACAAGCCGTCACTCTCAACAGTATCGCTGGAGTCTACATGTCGTTAGGGGATTATCAGCTCAGTATCGATACATACACCCAAGCGCTAGAGATATTTAAAAGCATTGGCGAACGCAGCCGCCAAGCTTCAACCCTTGACAACATTGGCTCAGCCTACCAAGAAGCGAAAGACTATCAGAAGTCACTGGACTATCACAACCAAGCCCTAGCTCTGGCAAGACAAAATAATAATTTCCAACAGCAAGGCACCATACTCGCCTCTATTGTTAAAACCTACGAGTCATTAAAGGATTATCCCAAGGCGCTTGATGCCGCTAATCAAATCCTTGCACTGTCACGCCAACAGAACAGCAGCACCTGGGAAGCCGTGTCCTTCTTTAGGAGCGGCAGCGTGTATTTAGCATCGGGGGATTATCCCAAAGCACTAGAAGCCACCCAAAAGGCAGTGGCTGGGTTGCAGAAGGTGGGGTATCGCCAAGGAGAAGCCAACGCTCTGCGGAACCTGGGCAAGGTTTACAATGCATTGAAGCAGTACGAACAAGCGCTCTCCACCTACGATCAGGTTCTAGCACTACAGCGGTTGATGGGCGATCGCACAGAGGAAGCATATACGCTCTATGAGGTTGCGATTACACAACGCGATCGGGGTAATCTCAACGAAGCCCGTACCCAAATCGAAGCCACAATCAAAATTGTTGAGGACATCCGCACCCGAGTCACCAGCCAGGAACTGCGTACTTCCTACTTTGCCTCGGTGCAGAATTACTACCAGTTCTACATCGACGTACTGATGCAACTGCACAAACAAGACCCATCAAAAGGGTACGATGCTCTGGCACTGCACGCCTCAGAACGCGCCCGCGCCCGCAGTCTTTTGGAACTCCTAACAGAAGCTAACGCTAATATTCGGCAAGGAGTTGAGCCAAAACTGCTGGAACAAGAGCGCACCTTGCAGCAAAAACTTGATGCTGTTGAAAAACGCCGAGTTGATTTATACAGCGGCAACCCCGCCAAAGAACAGGTAGAGAAAATTGAACGAGAACGAGAAAATCTCTTAGAAGAGTATCGGCAAGCCCAAGCTGATATCCGCGCTAAAAGTCCCCGCTATGCCGCCCTCACTCAGCCAAAACCCCTCACCTTAGAAGAGATTCAGCAGCAGGTTCTTGATGACGATACCCTGCTTTTGGAATACTCGCTAGGCGAAGAACGCAGCTATCTTTGGGCAGTCACCAAGACTGGCATCACCAGCTACGAACTCCCCAAACGCGCCGAAATTGAGTTAGCGGCACGGGGTTTTTATGAACTTTTGAACACCCCTGGCTATCGCTTGGAAACCCGAAAGCCAACCGATAACCGAAGAGGTCTTGGGGTTGAACTCGCTCCCGCTAGCACCGAAGTCGTAACCAAACTCAGCCAGATGCTCTTGGGACAAGTGGCTGGAAAACTGGATAAGAAACGATTACTTATTGTTAGCGACGGTGCATTGCAGTATGTCCCCTTTGCCGCGTTACCAGTACCAACGCAGGCAAGCACAGAAAACAAAGCCAATCCTTCCACCTCACCCACGCCGCTGTTAGTCAATTACGAAATCGTCAATCTACCCTCAGCCTCCACGCTAGCCGTTTTAAGACAAGAACAAGCTGGGCGCAAACCTGCTGCTAAAGCTGTGGCGGTGCTAGCCGATCCCGTCTTCGGCAGTGACGATGAGCGAGTCAATCAAGCAAAAGGGCAGACAGAGAAGCAGCGGAGTATCGGAGAAAACCTTGCATT
>NZ_JACJOQ010000092.1:0-9768 GCF_014695635.1 Coleofasciculus sp. FACHB-712
GGCATCAACCTTTAATATCTCTACCGCTGTTGCCTTTGTAGCCGCTGCTGCTGGCGTCTCAGTTGCCAAACATGGCAATCGCTCGGCTTCGAGCAAAGTTGGATCGGCGGATGTCTTGGAAGCGCTGGGAGTTAACCTAAACGCCAGCAGTGAGAAAGCACAAGCCGCACTAGAAGAAGTCGGGATTACCTTTTTATTTGCACCCGGTTGGCACCCAGCGCTCAAAGCGGTGGCATCGCTGCGGCGAACCTTGAAAGTGCGGACGGTCTTTAATTTATTAGGCCCATTAGTAAATCCGTTACGCCCTACCGGGCAGATCATTGGGGTGTGCGATCCTAACCTGGTCGTGACGATTGCCCATGCTTTAGGACAGTTAGGAACTCAGCAGGCAATTGTTCTGCACGGACGAGAGAAACTGGATGAAGCTGGATTAGCAGACGCGACAGATTTAGCAGTGCTGTCTGGTGGTGAGGTACAACTGACAACGCTGCATCCCCACGAATTAGGCTTGACACCAGCACCCACCACGTCGATTCGGGGTGGAGATGTTGAGGAAAATGCCGAAATTTTGCGCGATGTCCTTCAAGGAAAAGGAACATCTGCACAGCAAGATGTAGTGGCTTTAAATGCGGCGTTGGCACTCCAAGTTGGGGGCGCGATCGCAATGGGTAGCCATGCGGAGGGCATTACAATGGCTAGAGAAATCTTGGGTAGCGGTACTGCCTGGTCGAAGTTGGAGCAGTTAGTTGAGTTTCTGAAAAATTAGCCATTCGCTCATGTTTTTTTGAATGGGTGATGTTTATACAGTAGGTCTCCCGATAGTAGGGGCATAGCAATGTCATGCCCCTACAATCCAATACACCCAACCTTGGAATTGCTATCGTCGCCCCTTCAATTAGGAGCTGCCAAATGCGATCGCATTCTCACACAGTACCCCCTACCTCTTATCCCAACGGCTGTGAGATGCTAACTTACCAACTAAGAAGTAATTTCTAAAAACTAACCACTCCCTTATGTCTATTTCTTCTCCTCAACCAGCTCTGCTCGTCCTTGCCGATGGCACGTCGTACAAAGGCTGGTCTTTTGGTGCCCCTGGAACAGCTATCGGTGAAGTGGTCTTTAACACAGGTATCACCGGCTACCAGGAAGTCTTGACAGATCCCAGCTACTGCGGTCAGATTGTCACCTTTACCTATCCAGAATTAGGCAACACTGGCGTCAATCTAGATGATGAAGAATCGAATGGTCCCCAAGTGCGGGGCGCGATCGCTCGTAACATTGCCTCCCGTCCCAGCAATTGGCGTTCCAGCCAGTCTTTGCCCGATTATCTCAAGCAACACAACATTCCAGGCATTTACGGCATCGATACCCGTGCCCTTACCCGAAAGATTCGCTCTGCTGGTGCCATGAATGGCGCGATTTCCACTGAAATTCTTGACGCCGTTGAATTGTTGGAGAAAGTACAAGAAGCTCCCAGCATGGCAGGATTGAATCTAGTTCGGGAAGTGACGACTGCCAAAGTCTATGAGTGGTCTGACCCCACCGAGTCGAGTTGGGAATTTAGTCCTGGAATCCCCTCAGAAAGCGGGGAACCCCTCACGGTGGTTGCCATTGATTTTGGCATCAAACGGAACATCCTACGGCGTCTGGCGAGTTACGGTTGCCGCGTGGTCGTGGTTCCCGCCAATACACCCCCCGAAGAAATTCTCAAGCACAACCCGGATGGAATTTTTCTTTCCAATGGTCCCGGCGATCCCGCTGCTGTCACCGAAGGCATCGAAACCACAAGGGCGCTGCTAGAAAGCCAGAAACCGATGTTTGGGATCTGCATGGGGCACCAAATTCTTGGTCTTTCGCTGGGGGCTGACACCTTCAAGCTCAAATTTGGTCATCGGGGCTTAAATCAACCCGCCGGTTTTGAGAAGCAGCGAGTGGAGATTACCAGCCAAAACCACGGGTTTGCCATTGACGCAGATTCTCTAAATCCAGAAGTAGAAATTACTCACCTAAACCTGAACGACCGCACCGTGGCTGGGTTGCGTCACAAATCTCTACCTTTCTTTTCCGTGCAGTATCACCCAGAAGCTAGCCCTGGCCCTCACGATGCCGACTATCTGTTTGAGCAATTTGTTGAGCAGATGAGATCGCATAAGCGTAGCGCCTAGATGCGATCTCATTGCCTCGATAAGACCCGTTAGCGAGTAGATTTCCCCCTCCTTGCGCGAGAGGGGGAAAGAGGGGTGAGGGGTGTCCCAGATGAAGTAGAAAGTCTTAATATCCTTGCTCGGTCGCGAATAACTAAGGACGAATTACAACAGATGCGTATATCCGCGCATTGTGTTTTATAATAAAGCCTCGACTAAGGACAATCCAGCTAGGAGGGTGTTATTCCTGAGCCACTAACCCTAACTGTCAGCTTAAGAGGCACTCGCGAAGTTAGGGACAATTATCAGCTATTCCGCCTCACAGGCTTATTGGATGCTTTTTCCGAACCCACATTTCGGAAAGTTATCAGCAAGTGTATTGAAGATGGACCCAGCAACGTTGTGCTGGATCTTTCCAAAATTGATTTTGTTGATAGCTCTGGATTGGGCGCTCTAGTGCAGCTGGTGAAAAAGGCTCAAAGTCTTGAGGGTAGTTTGCAAATTGTTACAAATGCCCGCGTGACTCAAACTGTCAAGCTGGTTCGCTTAGAACAGTTTCTGTCATTGCAGCCTTCAGTCGAAGCGGCATTGGAGAATGTCAAGCCTGCTTGACCTATACAGAGGCGCGATCGCGTAGCGGCGCGGATGCGCTTTTCGTATGCCGCGATGATTCGGCTACTCGCGCTTGAGGGGCGGGTTCTAAAGCCCCCGCCCCAATCATTTTCAAAAGTCCTGAACCGGGAATGGTGGGGAAACAAAGAGCAGCAGTGCAGAGGCGTAGGAGACAAGGGAACAGGTAATTACCGATTACCCCCTACCGACTCCCGACTCCCCATACCCCATCCCTGATTTTCAGGCAAAAGCATTAAGATCAACTAGAGGGCGAGGTAGGGCATAGATGTGAGTTCACAGGAGGAAGAGTGTTCAGATTGGCTGAATACTAACCCCGTACTGGGTGAAACCAAAATATCGTTGAACTCGATCTGGGCGATCGCAGATCGTCGCACGCAAATTCAGCGGATTTCCCCGGCGTCTTTAGCTTATCTAGGAGATGCCGTGTATGAGCTTTATATCCGTAGTTTTTATCTACTGCCACCCAAGCGATCCCACGCTTATCATGACATGGTAGTGGCGCAAGTGAGAGCTGAAAGTCAGGCAAAAGCATTGCGATCGCTCGAACCCCACCTTACCAACACAGAATTAGAAATCTTGCGGCGGGGACGTAACGCCGCGGCAGGTCGTCCCAAGCGCCTCGATCCCGAAATTTATCAACAAGCTAGCAGCTTAGAGACGTTGATGGGCTATCTTTACCTAACAGATCCCCAGCGATTGAATCAGCTGCTGAGCTACTTAGAGCTAAATCCACTTCCACAAGTTAAAGATTCTTAACAATATGGCCGATCAACATCGCCGCCCTCAGCCTCCAAGCAGATCCAGCGCCAGTCGAGGGAAGCCCATTCGAGCCAAGCGTGCCTTCCCAAAGCGTCTTGGGGACAATCGGATTGGGAAGCGAATTGTAGAGCAACAGACGCCCCAGGATCGTTCCTTCTCTGATAACGAGGATGTCAATCGGGATTCGCGCCCAGTTGGGAAGCACGAGCAAGTCAAGCCAATTCTCCAGCGCCGAGAGCGTCAGCAAATCCGTCCTCCTTCCCGTCACAAAGACACAGACTCAATTGACACGCGCCGGGAGCGTCAGCAAATCCGTCCTGCCTCCCGCCACAAAGACACAGACTCAACTGACACGCGCCGGGAGCGTCAACAAATCCGTCCTGCTTCCCGCCACAAAGACACAGACTCAATTGACACGCGCCCGACAGACAACTTCAAGCCAAAGAAGTCAATTCCCAACCGTCACGAACGGGAGATCCCCAGAGGTCGTTTTCAGGACGAGGATCGAGCAGCAGCAGCCGCACCCGAAGAAGAAAGCGATCTGATTTATGGACGGCATCCTGTCCTCACAGCGTTGGAAAAACATCGCCAGCTGAATCGGGTTTGGATACTGCCAAATTTGCGTTATGATTCCCGGTTTCACTCCCTCCTACTGAAAGCCAAGGAACGGGGAACGGTAATCGATGAAGTCAGTGCGCGCCGCTTAGAGCAAATTAGCCACGGGGCAAATCACCAAGGCGTGGTCGCTCAAGTCGCACCCTACGCTTACACTGACCTGAGTGAGTTAATCGCTCAGGCAAAATCCGTCTCGGAGCAGCCAGTGCTGGTGGTAGCGGATGGCATTACCGATCCCCACAATCTAGGAGCGATTATTCGCACGGCAGAAGCTTTGGGTGCCCAGGGATTGGTGATCCCTCAACGACGAGCAGTGGGAATCACATCCGCCGTCATGAAAGTGGCAGTCGGAGCTTTAGAAACTTTTCCTGTTTCCAGAGTGGTTAACCTCAGCCGTGCCTTAGAAGAATTGAAAGCGGCTGGCTTTTGGATTTATGGCACCGCCGCAGGCGATGGTCAAATGTTACACACTACTCAATTTTCCGGGCCAGTAGTATTGGTGATTGGTTCTGAAGGTGAAGGATTGAATCTTCTGACACAAAAGTGTTGTGACTTCCTGATTTCGATTCCGCTACAGGGAAACACACCGAGCCTGAATGCGTCAGTCGCAGGGGGAATGGCTCTTTATGAAATCTATCGTCAGCGCTGGTCGAATCGGCTCTACTTGAATAATCTTTCAAAAGAGACTTTCAAAAAGAAAGATGACAGAATATAACAGAATGTAAAGAACAACCTTTTAGAAGACTGCTTTGTATCCCCTAAGATAGGCCAAAAACATGAAGGAATTCTTGATTAACATTCTCCACTTCTTTGGATGGGCTTCGTGGGTTGAGATTGTCACAGACAACCCCCGTTGTACTTACTACTTTGGCCCTTTCCTCAGCTCCCAGGAAGCTGATAGAACCAAAGCTGGTTATATCGAAGACCTGGAAGCAGAAGGAGCGAAAGGCATTAAGGCTACTGTGAAGCGCTGTAAGCCAGAGAAGCTGACGATTTACGATGAGTCGGGGGAGCGTTTTGACCGCCAAAGAACAGCCACGTTTTTTAGCGGTCAGCCTTCTTAGGTTTTGATCTTTTTCACAGGTGATATCCACTTCCTTTGAATCCCCATCTTTGGCACCTTACCTCTAACCTCTCTGGGTTTGCCAGAGGGGTACGCTCGCTGCGGATAGATGCTTCTGGGATGCTAAGAATTCACAAGATTGGAAGGATACCAGACTTGAACTTGCATCCCCTCTGGTCGGGGCTGCATCACTTCGGGACAGGGTGAGGCGACGATGGTATCTAAACTCCGGCTGGCGTCACGACTTGTGGATGGCTATCGAGCCAAGAGTCAATGTCCCGCAGTACCCGTTCGGGAATTTCCCAGGGAAATAAATGAGCGGTATTCGGGTAGCAGTGCCATTGGCAATCCTTGAGGTGATGAGCCGTTTCTAAACTCGACTCAGGGGTGATGTGGCGATCGCTTGCTCCTGCCAGCATCAAACTCGGACATTGGATTTGCTGGAGATCCGCCAATCGGTTGTAACCAGCTCTCAGAGCAGTATTGAGTGCCTGCGTTGCCGCCGCTGAGGTTTGCAAGTAAGCTGACATCGCTTCCAATGCGAGGTAGCGGTAAGCGCCAGGGGTATGTTGTCCGATCAGGTAGCGATAGAGCGATCGCTTCCCAAAGGTCTCAATATTCCATTCCCACCCAGGCTGTACCCGGTTCACGATCGAAGCCAGCCCCGTGTAGAAATTATCCTGCCAGCTGATTGGCGGATGATTCCCACGGGGGCGTGCTGCTGTGGCAATCAAAATTAAACCCGTGACTCGCTCTGGTAGCCTCAGCGCCAACTCCATCGCCAAAATCCCCCCTAACGACCAACCCAATACCAGGCAACGCTCAATCTGGAAGCGGTCTAGAAGCGCCTCCAAATCGGTTAAATGGTCTTCCATTCTAAAATTACCCTTGATGCGACTATTGCCGTATCCCCGGAGGTCAGGGGCAAAAGTTTGGAATTTTTGGGATAAGTGGTTAGTGAAGACAGACATACTGCTGCCTAACCCCGGATGACCGTGTAGACAGAGAATTGGAAAGCCTTTTCCCTGGCGGAGAACGCTGAGCTGATGAGATGAAGAGGACGAGTGATGCATGAAGCCTATTTCTCTTTATATCCTCCAGCATAGGTAATCACGCACATCGATTTGTATTTTGCGTGAGACCCAAAAGCCACTCCTGCGACTCGGAAAGCCGGGTTGAAAATGTTTTTTCTGTGACCGCGATCCGGAACTCCATCATCAATGATTAACTGCATGACGATAGATTGAGGGGTGTCAGAGCCGTAACTAATATTTTCGGCTGCGGTGGTTTGCCAGGAACCGTAGCGGTTGATGCGAGAAAACGGATCGCTGCGATCGCTCCCATTGTGACCAACCTTACCTTTTGGTCCTTGGTCTTTCACATGATCCCTAGCCCCCAATGACATCCCTTTAGATGCACTTAGAGGTGGGAGAGGACGAGTGGATTTCAGGAAGCGAATCGCTTCATCGACGGCTTTCACACCTTCTTGGGTTTGTAAAAAGACGTTTCCAGACATTCTCACTTGCTTACCTTGGAAGCGTTTTTTCCAATTCTCCAGTACGGCGGCATAGGCGGCGGGATTTTTCCGCGCCTTATTCATTTCAGCAATCACTCCTTGTTCCAGCGGTGAGAGAGTAGTTGCCTGCGCTAGCAAGAGAGAGCCTTCTTGAGAAAGACTAACGGGGACAATATTACCGCTAACATTTTCCACAGACTGCCGCGCTTGAGCGACAAAAGGAAAGAAAGTAGCGACTAGGACGATGGGGGCAAATGCCCAAAATTGAATTCGACGCATAAGTTACCTTAAAACTCGCTGCCACGAGTTGATAAACTGTCCATATAAGATAAATAGACAGCACCCCACGAGAAAGTTTCCCTGTTCCTGTTGTTGACAAACAGGGGATTGCCTAGAATGTCCAGGGTTGGTGCTAACTGAATTTCATTGTGAATCGCCCCATACCCGATGTCATCGGTGTGATCGCGTACTACTTAGCCTTGAAGTTAACTTGGAAGCCGCGTTCAGTAAGTTTGTATAATTCGACACAATTAAATTCTTGTATTGAACCTGATTCAGAATTTAGGGCGCTGGTAAGGCGGAATGTAGCACGCTTATCAGTTGTGTTGGTCAGCGATAAAACTTATCAAAATAGGCAGAATTCTTCTCGTTTTTTGCAATTCGTCATTTCAACAAATGTTACTAGCGTTTGTGTAGAGGGAACTCTAGATATTGAATCCTCTTTGTCATCATGCATGGTATGCAGATGGGGAGGGGCAGAAGCCGCAGTATTGGATACTGTCCAGTGTAGGAACCAATCCCTAATTCATGAAACAGCACTTCCCGGCTCAGAGCCAGATGAAGCACGATTGCCTTTGTTTCCGATTCATCGAAAACCTACCCTTGGCGGCTGCCATTCTCGATAGCAACCTCAATTATCTGCTCTTCAGCCAGCGGTGGTTGAGCGAACTGGGACTGAAGCAACCAGAAATTATTGGGCGATCGCATCCTGAAGTTTGCCCCTCGGATTGGGAACCCTTACAGGCAGCATACCAACGTTGTTTGACCGAAGCAGTCGAGATGTTGGTAGAAGAACCGTTTCAGCGAACGGATGGCTCAACTGGTTGGCGCAAATGGGAGATTCGTCCTTGGCAAGATGAAACCGGAGTGATGGGCGGCATCATCCTGGCAATCGAAGATATCACGGAGCGCAAACAAGCTGAGGCAGCTTTAGCCGTTAAGGAGGCACGATTTAGAGATACCACCGCGAATCTACCTGGGGTGATTTTCCACTTTACCAACCGGAAGGATGTCTGGAGAGTAGATTATATGAGCGAAGGAATCTGGAATCTTCTAGGCGTGACGGCTGAGGTGGTGATGGCAGATTTCGGCGCGTTCATTCGTCAGGTGCATCCTGACGACTTAGAAAGCTATTATGCATCGGTCACTGAAGTGATTGAGCAATCCATCCCTTGGCACTATGAAGGGCGATTAATCAAGCCAAATGGAGAGATACGCTGGTGGCAGGGTAGTTCTATCCCTACAAAAAACAATCAGGGTGAAATCATCTTCTGTGGGGTGCTGCTGGATATCACGGAGCGAAAGGAAGCGGAAGCAGCACTGAACCAAGGGAAGCTAGAGCTAGAACCACGAGTCGAGGAACGCACCCAGGAACTCCGAGCGGTGGTGGCACACCTGCAAGACGAAATTCGAGAGCGAGAGCAGGCAGAAGCCGCTTTGAAAGAGAGCGAGGCAGAACTACAAGCGATTATCGATAACTGTCCGGCAGTGATTTATTTAAAGGATATTCAAGGACGACACATTCGGGTTAATCGGGAATTTGAACGGTTATTTGGTATTACCAGAGAGGAGATTAAAGGAAAGACGAATTACGACTTGTTTCCCCAAGAAATGGCTCAGCAGTTTACACAGAACGATCGACGGATTCTGGCAGGGGGAAAAGCCATCGTCTCAGAAGAAGTTATCCTCCATGAAGATGGTTTGCATACCTACGTTTCGGTGCATTTCCCAATTCTGGATGAAGCTGGTGTGCCTTACGCGCTGGGTGGAATTTCGACGGATATCAGCGATCGCAAGCGCGTCGAAGACGAACGCAAACAAGCAGAAGCAGACCTGCGCGAACGCAATGCCCTCTTAAACTCTATTTTGGAAAGTACACCAGACTTCATCCTTGTCAAAGATCGGCAGGGGCGTCATATCGCGCTCAACTCTAATTTGGCAAACTTCTTTGGAAAGCCAATTGAGGAGATTCTTGGCAAAGACGATTCTGAACTGCTACCTCCCGACATTGCCCACCAAATCATGGCGAGAGACCGTCAGATTATGGAAGCAGGCGTTACTGAAGCTTATGAGGAAGTGGTTTCTAATGGTGACATCAATACCACCTTTTTAACGACAAAAGCTCCTTGGCGGGATGCTCACGGTAACATTCTGGGTATCGTTGTCATCACGAGGGATATTAGCGATCGCAAACGGGTAGAAGATGCCTTGCGATTGTCCGTTCAGCAGCTAAAAGAGCAAGCACAGCGCGAACAGTTAATTAATCGGCTCACCAACCAGATTCGCAATTCTCTTGACTTTGATGCCATCTTAGAGACAACATTGCACGAAATCCAGAAAGTCCTTCAGACCGATCGATGTCATCTTGGCTGGTATCACGGCAATGTAGAGGAGCCATACTGGGAAATTTCTCCGGAAGTTCGCCTTGCTCACCTACCCGATTTGACCGGACGCTATCCTGCATCGGCATTCGGTGTGTTAGCGACCAAACTTCTAAAGCTGGAAACCTTACGAATAGAAGATATCGAGACGGTAGAAGATCCCACTTGGCGAGACTTTGTACGCACGCTAGGAATGCGAACAGTACTGATTATCCCCGTTCAGTTACCTGGGGGTATGGTTGTCGCAATTTGCTGTAGCCACAGCACCGAACCGCGTTGCTGGAACGATAGCGAGGTCGAGTTGTTACAGGTCGTGATCGAGCAGTTTGCGATCGCGCTCAACCAGGCAGACCTGTACAATCAAACCCGTACTAAAGC
>NZ_JACJOQ010000093.1:0-14570 GCF_014695635.1 Coleofasciculus sp. FACHB-712
AAAACTCAAAACTCAAAACTCTACTGCCTGGGCGCGACTATACCACCTCAGCAACACCCGTGCCAGCCGCTCAGGATTGTGGCGTACATAACCCGTCTCTGGGTCTTCATCCATCACGTTGGTTAAAACAATGCGACGCCCCAGCAGCCCAATGGCTTCTCGATCTAGAAAAACCGGATGGGAACTTTCTTGAGCATAGCGAATCAGGGCATTCGCACTGGGAACTTTCCGCTGCACCAAGACGGCGTTAAATAGCGGTCGTCCGCAGGCGGCGTCAATGGCGCGAATGTGGTCTGCAACCGTGTAACCTTGGGTTTCTCCCGGTTGGGTCATGATGTTACAGACGTAGATGCGGGGAACCTGCTTTTGGGCGATCGCTTCGGCAATCTCTGGCACCAATAAATTGGGAATCACGCTTGTATAAAGGCTTCCAGGGCCGATGATAATGTAATCGGCTTCCTCAATTGCCTGTAAAGCTTTAGGCAAAGCGGGGGGGTTGCTAGGAATGCAACCAATTTTCTTAATCTGACCATTGGCTTCTGTAATGCTCGATTCCCCCTCAATGGTGCGTCCATCCTCTAACTCAGCCCAGAGGCGAACATCGCACAACGTGGCCGGTAGCACCCGCCCTCGCACAGCTAAAACTTGAGAACTGGCAGCGATCGCTTGCTCCAAATCTCCGGTAATATCGCTCATTGCCGTCAGGAATAGGTTGCCAAAACTATGACCGTTCAGACCATCCCCAGCCTTAAAACGATATTGAAACAATTCAGTTAATAGCTTTTCTTGGTCTGCCAATGCCGCGATACAGTTGCGAATATCTCCCGGCGGTAGGACGCCAATTTCTCGCCGCAGACGACCAGAGGAGCCGCCATCATCTGCCACCGTTACAATCGCCGTAATGTGGGCGCTGTATTCCTTCAATCCTCTGAGCAAAGTAGAAAGCCCGGTGCCACCGCCGATTGCCACGATTTTTGGTCCCCGGTTAAGTTTGCGATGCGCCAACAGCACATCAATAAGTTCTTCATCCTGGGAAGGCTTCAGTACCTCGGTAATCGCTCCCATCGAGCGGGTTTGTCCTAAAAAAATAAAAAATAAACCCAAGCCAATCGCGATTGGACCGGACACATAATTGGGAATAATCGTGGTAATTGCTTCCAGAATGTTCCCAATGAACTGAATCAATAAGAAAATTGGGGTCAGTTTCACCCAAATCGCCAAACCTAGGCTGGTTAGCAGCACGCCTCCCACACTGATCAGCAACCAGCGTTTTACTAATAGTCCGGGCGCTAACCACTTAAACCAGCTATTGACTCGTTGGGGCGTCCTAGGCTTAAAACTCCAGACCATATGCGAATCTTGTTTGAGCGTGCGTAAGGCTTGTTTGAAAATAACGTTTGACATTGCGGATTCCTAGGGGACACAAAGGCAAGACTCGACTTTAACGTTGCTTGGCGAATCCACTCAAGTAGGCGCGATTGATGAATCGTCTCTACGGATTGATTGGACTGGCACGGGGAAGGCAGAAGTTGCTACCCACTGAGCAACACTAAGGCTGTGCCCATCAGAATACATTTTCACTAAGCCACTCAGATGTGACATACGAAACTAAGAAACAGAGGAGGGGATTTTTCAACTCAGCTTATGATAGGTTGCGATGGTTTGCTGCTTGGATCAGGAATCAAGATGTTACGACTCAGTGATTAGACCCGCTTGTTGCTTCTAAGCGTTCAATTAACCGATTGCAGTTCCCCCTTGAGTGAATCCCCAAAGCTAGGCTAGATGGAAAAGCGTATTTTAGGATTAGACCCCGGACTTGCCAGATTAGGATTTGGGACAATTGTCTGCCAAAAGGTAGATTATGCCGCAGCGGCAGGTGGCGATCGCGCGAAGCGCCAAGTAGAAACTGCGTCTGAGGTGGTAAGTTTACTAGATTTTGGCGTGATTCAGACCTCGGCAAAGACGGAGATGGGGGAGCGACTCCGCACGATTTACGACGATTTGCACACGCTGATGGAGCAGTGTCAACCCCATCTGGTGGCAATCGAGAAATTGTTTTTTTATCGGATGGGAAACACGATTGTGGTGGCTCAAGCACGGGGGGTGCTGATGTTGGTGTTGGCACAGCACGGGGTTCCGTTTGTTGAGTTTACGCCTGCCCAAATTAAACAAGCGCTGACTGGCATGGGAAATGCGGATAAGTCCGAAGTGCAGCAAGCCGTGGCGCGGGAGTTAAATTTGGGCTACATTCCCAAGCCGGATGATGCCGCCGATGCCCTTGCTGTAGCGTTAACGGCGTGGTTTCAGGAGTAAAGGCGATCGCTTTCTGGAGACTGAGTGCGGTGAAGCCCAAAGAGCAATCGCTCTTACTCTTGACATTTCTGCCTTCTTTCCGATGATTTGGATTAATCTTTACTTGTATGCTATTTGACGAGGAGACTTCTAAAAGATTGACGATCCTGATGTTCGGTAGCGTCAAAGCTGAATAAAGATGCTGGGCAACTGAAGCCGAGCCATCTTCAAAAACTTGGTTCTACCGTCAATCGGTTTTCTTGGCTGAAGTCTCTAACAAAAACTTTTTGGTGAGATGAGGAGTTGACCGTATGAAAAAGATGAGTCGCTGGGGCAAGCCTATCGCTCTCTTTAGTTTAGGCTTGAGCGTCGTGGGAAGTCTGAATTTTCCCACTCCTGCCATTAGCACAACCACAACTGCTAACACGATTGCACAATCAGAACAGAACTCAGTTCAACCTGGGGGCAGCTTTGAAATAGCGCAAAGTCTGGTAGGACAATGCCGCGCTACGAAAGCGCGGATTTTTGTCTATACGCAGCGATCGCTCTCCAGCCAAACAATTAGAACGCTCGCTGCTGGCGAACAAGTTACCCTTGCAGACAATGGCAGCGCCGGTTTTATCGCCATCAGTGCCCCTGTAACCGGGTATGTCCAAGCAAGAGACCTCACAACCTGCTCTGGAGTCAATCCTACCCCTAGACCTACTCCCAGCCCTACCCCGACTCCCAATCCAACTCCCAGCCCGAATCCCAGACCGAATCCTACAACTAGCCTTTGCCGCGTCATTACCTACAAGGGCGCTGAAGGGATGGCTATTCGTACCGCACCCGGCAAAAACGGTACTAGAGTTGGCGGAGTTAAGTTTGGAGATAGAGTCACCCTCAGAACCAGTCCTCCAGCATTCACCTTCGACGCCGAACGCCGTGCCTGGGTTCAGATTACAGCCCCTGTTGCCGGATGGATTTCTTACGGGTTTCCCAGTTCAAACTCGACCAATCTCGGCACTTGTCGCTAGGCTTGATCGTCTATTAAGCTAAAGCCATAAAACCAAAATCACCCCATTTGAATTGCCAAAATTCGGAAATGGGGTGATTTTCTATTAAGCGTGAATTCAATTTTACGATTCAGTTTTAATGAGGGAATCAACCTCGATTAATTGAGCATTAAACAATTAGCTATTGGCTCACAGGGAAGTCTGATAGTAATTTTAGGGATTCAGACAAAATTTATACTACTCTACTTGCCGAACTGACATCCGGTGCAGCGGCAGAGTTAGGACAGAAGTAAAGGTCAACAAGTAAGAAAAAGCAGCCGTTAACTTCAAACTCATCAACAAAATCTCCCACTCAGGGTGGCTAAACTTCAGGATACCTACAACAACGCAGTAAACTATCCAGTAAGTAAAGCTCATTGTCAATAGCATTTCCTCCGTTTCTTCAAGCTCATCCACCTGAGTTTGTTTGTCAACGGATAGTAAGAAAAGCCCAGCAATACTACCCACAAAAGAAACAAAAAGTAAATATTCGTGCCAGTTCAGATTTGGCATTAGCCTATCCCCTTTATCCCCAAATTATGAATTGGGGATCAGTCTAAAGGATAATTTTCCTGGGATAAAGCAATAGTTACAAACTGCAATCTAAAGCCCTTGAAAGTTTAAAGTTTTGTAAAAAGTATCGGTCAAGGGCATTCTTTTCTGAACCAGCAGAAGGCGACTTAACACCCCTCTGGCTGGGTTTCACAGGCACCGATACTCACCCAACTGCTAGAACCATCTGCCCAATGTTCCTTTTTCCAGATGGGGGCATTGTGCTTTAGGGTATCAATTGCATATTGGCAGGCTTCAAAAGCTTCTGAGCGGTGAGGACACCCAACCGCAACCAACACGCTGATTTCGCCAATCTGCAAGCGTCCGATGCGATGGTGAATCACTACTCGATTGACATCCTGCCAGGTTTGGCGGATATTGGCAGCAATTTGACTAAATATGTGCAAAGCCATCGGTTCGTAGGCTTGATACTCCAAAGCAACCACTGGCTTCCCATCAGTTTGATTGCGTACCATTCCACTCATGACTACCACGGCTCCGTTGGCAGGATCGTCCGCTAGTGAGTAGACTTCCTCCATTGATAAGGGAGCGAAGCTAATCGTAAAACTATCTTTCGCGGAGGGTTGATTGGGAAGGTTTAGGAGAGTGGTGACGCCATTCATCACGTTGAAATCCTGAGAAAGGAACTGGATCTATTTTGATCGATCCAGCACCCGCATTACCCTAAGCGATCGCTCCTTGGACTTGTTGTTTCAGATTGTGTTGTTCCAGATTTTGTCGATGTACCCCAAGATTTTGCAGAACCCTGGCTGCTAAACCTTGCCACCGCCCATCAGATATAGGAGCGCCATACGGACAGCCACGCCGCTAGTCACTTGCTGAGAGATTAAGCTGAACTGGGGGTCGTCCATCAAGTCAGAGCTAATTTCTACGCCTCGGTTGACGGGTCCTGGGTGCAGTACCTTAACGTCAGGTTTGCAGAGTTTCAGGCGATCGCGTGTTATCCCATACCGCTGATGGTACTCTCGCAAACTGGGCAGCAAATGCTGCGTCATCCGTTCCTTTTGCAGCCGCAACGTCATCACAAAATCAGCATCTTGTAAAGCGGGTTCCAAATCCCAGTGGAGAAAAAGCTTGCGGCTGGGAATGGGGGATTGGTCGTGGGTGCTTGGTAACGGGCGATCGGCTCCCTGGCTCCCCTCCTCAGTGCCATAGGCGGCAAACAACTGAGGGAGAAGCGTGGGGGGTCCTGCTAAGTGAACCTCCGCACCCGTTGCCGTTAAACTCCAGATATTCGACCGGGCAACCCGCGAGTGGAGAATGTCGCCGACAATGGCAATTTTTTTATCTTTGAGCAGTTCAAGTCGCGGGTGATCTGGGTCTAACAGGGTACAGATGGTGAAAAGATCCAGCAATGCTTGGGATGGATGTTCGTGCTGACCATCCCCGGCATTGAGGACGCCCACCTTTGAACCTAAGCGATCCATTTCGGCAGCGATCGCTTGCGGCACTCCCGCCTCCCGATGACGAACCACCATCATGTCCGCACCCATCGCTAAATAGGTTTTCGCCGTATCTAAAATGGTCTCTCCTTTCGTTAGAGAAGATGTTGCCGCGGCAAAGTTCAGCGTATCGGCAGAGAGACGCTTTGCCGCTAGTTCAAAACTGCTGCGGGTGCGGGTAGAGGATTCAAAAAATAGATTGGCTACCACCTGACCTTGTAACGTTGGCACTTTCTTCGTGCGTCGCGACAGTACCTCTCGGAAACTGGCGGCAGTTTGCAACACAGTATTGTATTCAATTGGGGTGAAATCAGCTAAGGAAAGAACGTGGTGACGAGTCCAGGTAGTGGTAGCCATTAGGTGTGGTCAGTAGCAACGAACAACGAACAGAAGACAACTGACTGCTCATCTAGATACTACATTCAAAGCCGCTGAGATTAGCGTCAGGAAAGTCAAGAACCCCAATGCATCTAGCGTTGTGGTCAGCAGGGGACCGCTAATGAGTGCTGGATCTAAGTTCAACCGTTTGATACCCATTGGCAGCAAAGTCCCTAGGGTGGCAGCCATCAAGACATTGATAGCCATCACCAGTCCTGCAACCAACCCCACCCATCGCTCATTGGCAGGAGACCAAATCAAAGAAAGGGCACCCAAGGCAAAACCCAGTGACAAGGCTGTACCCAAGCCAGCGAGAATTTCCTTACGGAGAAGTTTCAGCGTATCCTGTGGTGTTATTTCACCTACACCTAGTCCGCGCACAGTCACCGATAAGACCTGAAAGCCGACATTGCCACTACTATTGGCTAAAATTGGCATGATGATTGCCAAAACGGGCACTGATGAAATCGTTCCCTGAAAAGGCGCGATCGCATTGGCGGCTCCGACATAGAGAATAATATTCCCTAACAGCCAAGGCAGACGCTTACGAAGCGTCACCAAAGGAGGCGACAAGGCGGCTTCATCACCGCCACTGACTCCCGCCAGTTTCTGAATGTCTTGTGTGGCTTCCTCTTCTAGAATGTCTACCACGTCATCAATGGTGACAATCCCCACTAACCTATCTTCGCGGTCAACCACAGGCACGGCGATCAAGTCATAGCGCTTCATTAGTTGCGCGACTTCTTCTTGGGGCGTTTCTGTGTAAGTTTTGACAACGCGATCGCTCGCAATATCCCCAATCAGGGCATTGGGAAGCGAAAACAACAGTTGCCGCAACGATACAACCCGAACGAGCTTGCGGTTGTCGTCGGTGACGTAGGCGTAGTAAATTGTTTCCTTATCTTCGTCACTGACACGGATTTTGCTCAAGGCTTCTCCGACCGTTAAGCCTTCGCGCAGCCGTACATATTCCGTCGTCATTACCCGACCCGCCGTGCCTTCGGGATAGCCCAGAATCCTGGCAGTTGCCTGCCGTTCTTCAAGGCTGAGTTGCTGCAACAGCCGCTTCACAATGCCTGCGGGTAGCTCGTCAAACAGTTCCGCCCGGTCATCCGGTCGCATCGCCTCTACAATCTGACACACCTGGTTATCGTGCAGCGAACCAATTAGTTCTTCTTGCACTTCCGGAGGCAGATATTCAAAGACATCAATGGCTTGAGCTTTATTAAGCAAGCGAAACGCGATCGCTCGCTTGGATGGGGGCAGTTCGACAATGTAATCCCCTACATCAACCGCCGGTAAGCGATTTAGCTCAGACTTAAGCTGATTTAAGTCAGCAATATCCGACAGTGCAACACGTCCTTCCTGAGTGAGCATAGAAACCTCCTAGTCTCCCCCCGCGCTGGGAGAGACTGACCCGCCCAGGCGCTAGAGGAGCTTACTACTGTCACCTAATGGACTTCGGTCCATAAATTCCGCAGAAATCTACACTGATATTGCTCAGCAGTATCAGTAAAACTATGCTATCCCCTCAAGGTGCCATTTACCATTGGGGGCTATCAAAAAATCTATCTAAAGACAGATTTCAAAAGCGATGAGGCGTACAAAAAATTATTGGGTTCCTCTATTAACTGGAGCGATTGTCGCTAGTCTAAGTAGTTGCGCTTCTTTACCGACAAACAGCGAAAGAGACAAAGCTGGCTTACCTCCTGCTCATGCTATTGAAGCCAGCAAAACTACGACGAAAGCGTCAGATGCCAGCCAATTGTTGACGGGTGCGATTAGCCAAGCAACAACAACCGCTCCCTCAAAAAACAATGTCACCGTCACCATCTATCAACCCGATACTCAGTGTGAAGCGCTAGTACCGGAAAAAGTAGACGTTTCAGCGATTGAAAGCGTCCAAGCAGCGGTAGGCAAAGTTCTGGAGGAGCGGGACACAGCCGACTTTAATTTAGCTGGGTATCGTGTCAGCGTGAATCCCAGCAATCGAGTTGCCACGGTTGATTTGCGAATTGCACCCGGTTCCCAGCGGAAATTTGTCTCCCTTTCGAGCTGCGAACAATTTGCTCTGTTTGGCAGCCTCAGAAAAACCCTCACTGCGAATTCTCAATGGAAGATCAAAGATGTCCGCTTCACAGAGCAGGGCCAAGACATCTCCCTTTAAAGTTTCGATTAAAGTTTGGAGACAGCAGCACAACCGCGTAGATACCACCGCCACGGCAAATCGATTCCCTGTGATAAACCAATCCGAGTTGTTTGGACAAGTTCCGGCATAAATTGTGACTGACGATGCTCTAGCCACAGGGGTTGACCGGGTTGTAAAACTTGTGAATTCAGGGTGCTGTCAATTTGTAAGGTGCGGCAGAGTTTACCTGGCCCAGCGGCGATCCGATGGGGTTTCGAGCGATCGCTCTCTTTGATCCAGGACGGTATAGACTCTAGTTGCACAGCCCGAATCAAAACAGCACTGGGAATGCTGTCCTGGTCTGTGACCACGTTCAGGCAGTAGTAAATTCCGTAAATTAAATAAACATAAGTTCTCCCGGCTGGCCCGAACATTACCCAGTTGCGCTCGGTTCGTCGCCGATAGGCATGGCAAGCCGGATCTTCAGGGCCATAGGCTTCCGTTTCCACGATTAGCCCTCGGATGATTTCTCCATCAGGCATCTGTCGCACCAACGTGCAGCCCACCAAATCAGGTGCAACTTCAGTGGATGGGCGATCTAGCCAACAAACTTCTACAATTTGGGTATTTTTAATCAGATTCATCGTTAAATATACTTAAGATATACCAAACCACCCCGTTCAACTCATAAAAACTCATGGATGTCAAGCTAGTTTTAGCAGCCTTAACACTTGTTTTTACCGTATCGTGCCTATTTTTTGGCACTAAGAATGGATTTTACGATTCAGACAACTATCACGGAAACGGTTCTGCTCACTAAGATCGCTGTTAGCCAGTCAATTTTGGATTTTAGAGTTTGCGGAGGTCGGAGTTTCTAAGCCTCCGATGATTTTGGATTGAATCTAAAATCCAAAATCTAAAATTGAAAATCGAATGATGAGTCAACCCCCCCCGGTATCCTCTCACGGCTATGACGAACTAGCCTATTTTCCCTATGGCGTCGGTCATGGCGACGAAGGCGTCTGCTTACTGGTACGGATGGGGCCACACCGCATTCTCCTAGACTGTGGTTTGGCGGACATTTCCTCGCTCAAAGGTGAGGGAATTCCTCCAGCAGATCCTCCAGCAGATTTAGTGCTGTGCAGCCACGCCCATCCGGATCACGCTAGGGGATTGCTGGCGCTGCATGAAAGCTTCCCTCAGTTGCCAGTCTATGCAAGTGAATTGACAACCCAGCTGCTGCCACTGAATTGGCCTGAGATAGATCCGCAGAATCTCCCGCAATTGTGTCAGGCATTGCCGATGCGATCGCCTGTCGAATTCAAAGAGGGATTGAGTGCGGAATTATTCCCAGCCGGACATTTACCAGGCGCATCTGCTATCTTGCTGACCTACACGAGTCGCCACCGCTCTTACACCCTACTTTACACAGGTGACTTTTTCCTTTCAAACTCGCGGCTGGTGGAGGGGTTGCCGCTAGAAGCATTGCGAGGCTTAGAGCCAGATGTGCTAATCGTGGAAGGCAGTTATGGCACAGCGCGTCATCCCCACCGGCGGAACCAAGAAAATCAGCTGGCAGAGCGAATTAATCAAGCGATCGCTCAAGCGAATTCTGTCTTGATGCCCGTGCCCACTTTGGGACTGGGGCAAGAACTCTTGATGCTCTTGCGGAGTCACCACTTATTCACGGGTCGCAACCTCGATATCTGGGTAGATGGTAACGTGGCAGCTGGCTGCGATGCCTATTTGGATATTCTCACCAACCTCCCAGCCTCTGTGCAAAATTTTGCCCGTCATCAATCCCTATTTTGGGATGAACGGGTGCGTCCCAGAGTGCGTCGGTTGCTTCCAGAACAACGTCCCTCTGTCGGTCAGTCTCCATGCATTATCCTGACTGAGGAAAACCACGATCTTAGAGAATACTGTCAACCAGGCACCGGGCCGTGGGTGTTATTACTGCCCCAGCAACCCAGGTTCTCCCAAGAGCCTAGTTACTCATCGTTGACGATACAAAACTATTTGCTTGCCCAGCATTCTGATGGGCTGGGAACCACCCAGCTGATTCACAATATCCGTCCTCAGCACGTAATTTTTGTTCATGCCTCTCCCACCTACCTGGCTGATTTAACCGGGTTGGAGGAGTTGCACAACCGTTACCACTTGCATTCTCCACCGGCTGGGACGCTGGTAGAACTCCCGATTGGCGAGACGTTTGTGCAACCGGCGGCACCCGAAACCAGTTACGAAGGGGAGCTGACGGAACTGGGAACAGTCGTTACCATCACCCTACCGGAGGCGATCGCTGCCGATCCCCGTTGGCAACACTTTGCTGATACTGGTTTAGTGGAAGCCCGATGGCAGGGTGAGGAACTGGTATTGCGCGGATTATCCCAACGAGAACTTTTAAGCCAAAGCAGCGACGCCAGAGTTCCCATGAATGTTGAGTGCTGCGGCAACTGCCTACACCAACGGGGGCAGCGCTGTTGGAATCAGGACTCGCCCCTGTATGGATTTAAGGTGACACCTGAAGGATACTGTCCAGTTTTTGAACCGGCGCATCCGCCTCCAACCCCTTCAGATGACGACCTAGAAAGCCTCGAAGATTGAAAAAGATAAGAAATCAAATCAAAAATTAAAAATGAAGCATCCCGCATTTCTAATTTTTGATTTTGCATTTTTAATTCCTCAGTCTGGATTCGAGTCGGGGAAACGCGGACGAATTTGTTCGGCTTCCGGACAATCGTCAGAGACAAGTGGTTCAGCATTGCCTCTGGGCACTGAAGCCAGCTTTTGTGTCACAGCACCAATGCTTTCGAGGCGAACCATTTCTTCCCAAGAACAAGCTTCATCTTCTTCTTCGGTTTCATAGCGGAGCGTGACTAAATCTCCTTCAATGTCAACGATGCGAGCGCGTTCGATCCAGCGTTGTTGGTCCCGCAAGAAAATACAGACCTCACGACCATCGCAACAGAGTTGATAAATCTTGCGGTGTAGCATGGGTTGCTTCTCCTGAGCAGATAAGTTGTGCAATTCTTCATGGAGCCTGCATACCTTTTTTTAGGTATCCAGCCTCTCTCAAACGTAATCGGGGTTGAATCCTGCCATTCTCCCAGGCTCCTGTCCTTATCTTTACCTATTTTTCCCAAAAGCCTGGAATGTGGGATTTGGGTTGGGTTTCTTAGGGGCGCAAGGCTTTGCATCCCTAAAGCCTGGGAATGCCGATTTTGGATAGGCAAGGAAGCCTCTTGGTCAGCCCCATGCCAATTTTTGGAAAGATGTGGAAATCGAGGGTAGGGACAAGGGTTCAAAGTGAGCGTTCTAGATGATATTGCCGATTTAATTTCAAAGTTTAGCTTGAATCCTGCGGCATTTAAGATAGGGATTGTAGGATACTCCCTCTGGTAGAATGCGCGCACTCCAATCCTCATTCAGGGTTTTTACCACTAAGGGAAACTTGAATCAAGGCAGCTACGAGTATCAATGAGTCTTTTGAGATGAGTAATGGGAAGGCAACTGGTGACAAAAAGCCTTGACTGGCAACCAGTCCAACCTTGTAGCAGTCAATTCAGTCATCCTAACTCTCGCTTTGTTTAGGAAGCGCACCTAGCTGAGATTGGTAGTTCTTATTAATCATTCTAATAATTCTTGGCCCAGGTCGGCAGCGAATAAATAAAAATTCTACTGATATCAAAGTTTTTCTATCGTTTTGGCAGCCGTGCCGCGATCACGATGCCTTGTAGTTATCAAAGAACGGTTTCAGGGCTTGTATCCGAGGCGATATCAGCGCTACGCTCTGCCGTGCTTCTCTTTGAATCTTACCGGCATTCAATGCCTGGTGTAAGGTGTCAAGAGCTTCTAAATCCGCCGATTGGTAGCCTTTCATCACTAACACTTGGCGAATCAGACCTTCAGAAGCGACGCTGAGGCAACCTGTTTGGAAAGCTGACTTTACAAGTGTGCGAATCATGGCGACCTGTTTATCCTTGATTTGCTGAGATATCTATATTTGAGTATGAAATACTTTCCAAGATTAGGAATTGATGGTAATCCGCCATTTTTTGTGATTTTAGACCGTATTTTTAGGTGATCGAGGTCACAAATGGCAAAACCAAGCGGATGCTTGACAAAAGAAGAGTTTACTGCGGTTGCTTCTCTACTGAGCAAGCTGTCGATTTAATCCTATAGATAGATTGACCGTATAAAACAGCTTAGTGCAGCGACTGTTAAGGATGTGTAAAGTAGATATGGGAATTTCAAGAAATGTTTGTTAAAGTTTGAGACAATCAGCAAATCCTCCATAGAAACGGAAAAAGACGGGTGTACGCGATCGCCACTAAGCAGCAGCTCTACAAAACCTACATCCTCTCAGACCAAGCCGCTCAGTCCCATCTAGAGGTCGTTCCAGAGCGAGGCGGTATCGTTACTAGCCTACGCATCCAAGGACAAGAAATCCTCTACCTAGATGCAGAGCGGTTTGCCAATCCAGACTTGAGCGTTAGAGGCGGGATTCCGATTCTGTTTCCCATCTGCGGCAACTTACCCGAAAGTCAATACACCTATCAAGGTCAGCCCTACACCCTCAAGCAACACGGCTTTGCCCGCGATATGCCTTGGGAAGTCACCGACCAAGTGACTCAAGACCTGGTTAGCCTTACCCTTGTCCTCAACAGCAACGACCAGACACGTGCCGTTTACCCGTTTGACTTTCAACTCGCCTTCACTTACCGTCTGTTGGGTAACACGTTAGAGATTCGGCAGCGCTACACCAATTATTCAGCCGAGCCGATGCCCTTCTCCACGGGTCTGCATCCTTACTTCTGGACACCCGAAAAAACCGGAATCAAGTTTGGAATTCCCGCCGCCGAATACCAAGATCAGCGCACCCGCCAAACCCATCCCTTCACGGGTGCCTTTGACTTTAACCAAGATGAAATTGATGTCGCCTTTAAGCAGTTGAGCGGTCAAGAAGCCACTGCCTCCGACGCCAGCCGACAGTTGCAGCTCACCCTTAGTTGGGACAACCCTTATTCCACCTTTGTCTTCTGGACGGTCAAAGGCAAAGACTTTTACTGCATGGAGCCTTGGAGTGCCCCCCGCAATGCTCTGAATACCGGAGAGCAGCTACTGCGTCTAGAACCGGGAGGCAGTTTGGAGACATTAGTTCGTTTGACCGTAACTTTTTTATAAAAAAGTTTTTTTCAAAACCCCTTTCCTAATTCCAGTAATCTGTGTTACCGTTGTAAACGTTGTCTAAACAACTGAAGTTTTCGGGTCGCTAACTCAACGGTAGAGTACTCGGCTTTTAACCGAATAGTTCCGGGTTCGAATCCCGGGCGACCCATAAAAAAATACTCAAAAAATACCTAAAGAAAATTAAGACAAGAAGCGAGAAGCGCTCTGGCAAACGATTAGTTTTCTCATTTCCTAGCTGGAACCAGGAGAATCTACGTTATTGAGAGTACAGCCTTCTAGAGAAAGCATTCCCAGACATAAATTGGAAACGAGAGCAAAACCAAAACCCTGTTAGAAAGCCTAATGCTCTTGCTAAACCTCCACCATCAGGCAATCTTATAAATGCAGTATTGGCTGCTTATCTCGGAATTATCAAGATAATTCCCTAGAGACTGGTAAACTATCTTAAGATTATTGTAATAATTTCGCTGTCCAGAACAAAGTAACTGACGACGAGTCAATAGGAGGACTATTTATGGCGCTCGTACCCATGCGGCTGATGTTGGATCACGCAGCTGAGAATGATTATGGAATCCCAGCTTATAACGTTAACAACATGGAGCAGATCCAGGCCATCATGCAGGCTGCTCATGAGGCAAATAGCCCCGTGATTCTGCAAGCTTCTCGTGGCGCTCGGAACTATGCAGGAGAATATTTCCTACGCCATCTGATTCTGGCGGCAGTTGAAACTTACCCTCATCTCCCAATTGCCATGCACCAGGATCATGGTAATGCCCCAAGCACTTGCTACTCTGCCATGCGCCACGGTTTCACCAGCGTCATGATGGATGGCTCCTTAGAGGCAGATGCGAAGACTCCAGCCAGCTTCGAGTACAACGTGGAAGTCACCCGCAAGGTGGTGGAAGTCGCTCACTCAATTGGCGTCAGCGTAGAAGGCGAACTGGGTTGCTTGGGTTCTCTAGAAACAGGCATGGGTGATAAGGAAGACGGTCACGGTGCCGAAGGAGTTCTCTCTCACGACCAGCTGTTGACCGACCCAGACGAAGCAGTTGCCTTCGTAGAACAAACCGGCGTGGATGCTTTGGCAGTTGCGATTGGCACCAGCCACGGCGCTTACAAGTTCACCCGCAAGCCGACTGGCGAAATTCTGGCTATCAGCCGGATTGAAGAAATTCACAGCCGTCTGCCGAACACCCACCTCGTGATGCACGGTTCCTCCTCTGTGCCCGAAGATTTACTTGCCCTGATTAACCAATACGGCGGTACAATCCCGGAAACCTACGGCGTACCCGTTGAAGAAATTCAAAAAGGCATTAAGAGCGGTGTCCGTAAGGTGAATATTGACACGGATAACCGTCTGGCGATTACCGCTGCGGTGCGCGAAGCCTTGGCTAGCAATACTAAGGAATTTGACCCCCGCCACTTCCTCAAGCCTTCCATCAAGTATATGCAGAAGGTTTGTAGCGATCGCTATCACCAGTTCGGTGCTGCTGGTCAAGGTACCAAGATTAAGCAGATGACTTTGGATGA
>NZ_JACJOQ010000094.1:0-2421 GCF_014695635.1 Coleofasciculus sp. FACHB-712
GCGCGACGGGATAGCGTAATTTTGTGCGTCCATCCCCATAACGATCGCGGTTGTGGTGTTGCAGCCGCAGAACTGGCGCAGATGGCAGGTGCGGATCGAGTTGAAGGCTGTCTGTTTGGCAATGGCGAACGCACTGGAAATGTGGATCTGGTGACGTTGGCGCTGAACCTCTACACCCAAGGCATCCATCCCGGTTTGGATTTTTCTGATATCAACATGGTGGCGAGAACGGTGGAAGATTGCACGCAATTGCCAATTCACCCCCGCCATCCGTATGTTGGGGATTTGGTATTTACTGCCTTTTCTGGTTCCCACCAAGATGCGATCAAGAAAGGCTTGGCGGTGCAGAAATCGGATGCACTTTGGGAAGTTCCGTATCTACCACTCGATCCAACCGATGTGGGACGCAGCTACGAATCGGTGATTCGGGTGAATAGCCAATCTGGTAAGGGTGGCATTACCTTCTTGCTGGAACGGGATTACAGCCTGGTATTGCCTCGGAGGTTGCAAATCGAGTTTAGCCAAGTGGTGCAAAAGGCAATGGATGCTTCCGGGCAGGAAATGTCTGCAACGGATCTGTGGCAACTATTCGAGCAAGAGTATTTGCAAGCAGTATCGCCGTTCAAGTACCTCTCTCACCACTTGTCGGAAACAGACGGCGATGAACAAGCGATCGCAGTATCGCTAGAGATGAAGGGGAATCGTATTTCGCTTGCTGGAAAAGGCAACGGCCCTATTGATGCATTCCTAAAGGCGCTAAATCTTGGCATTCGCATCGATCGTTACGACGAACACTCACTCAGCCAGGGTAGCAATGCGTCTGCGATCGCTTATGTTGAGGTTGCTGGCGATCGCTTCCCAGGTTCTTTCTACGGCGTTGGTATCCATTCCAATATTGTCACGGCATCATTACTCGCTGTTCTGGGTGCGGTTAACCGTGCTTGGCAGCAATTTGATTCAGAAACTCAAATCCAGGTATTACAAAGCTTTGAGTCGGTTTAAGCCTGATTTTTGAGTAAGAGCGATCGCCGATCCACTTCAATATCTGTCAGAAGGTGTATAGCAAAATTATGTCCTTAGCAACATGATGTAAGTGTGAGGAGTGAAAGTTATAGCGAAAAGCCCTTGGAGTCGAAACACGGAAAGACGCCCTTGGGCTTTTTAGCGTTTTTTGGCTAAAACTTGCCCCGCACGGCTACGAATTACACATCGTATTATCGAAAACTGGGTATAAAGTCCCGCCCCGATCGGGCGGCTTTTTGTATGATGCTGTATGCGATCGCAATGATACGATGAAGGCGACTGCCTCCGGCAGGCTACGCGATCGCACTCTACTCGGATATGTATCGAACTTTCATCCCTGGCATTGCTCCACCTCCAGTACAATCTGAACCTGCGTGGTGGTTCGCCTTTGTCGGGAATCAGCTGTTGGTTCGACGGGAAGGGACACTCAGCACAATTCCCACCCTCATCAGTTTGGCAGAGATTGGCTTGGTGCCCGTGCGATCGCAATTTCTTGGCACCCTGGACGATAGACCTTGTTACTCGGCGGAACTACCGAAAGATGCGGTGATAGCCGATGGCATGACTTTGCAAGGACTGCGCGAATTGTATGCCACCTTAGATGAAGACTTGTATGCGCTCAGCAGTCGTGCGATTCAAATTATGGAATGGGATCGCACCCATCAGTATTGCGGACAGTGCGCGGCTCCCACAACCCAATTACCCAACGAACGTGCCAAGCGTTGTCCTAAGTGTGGATTAGTCAATTATCCTCGCCTCTCGCCTGCGGTGATTGTACTCATCTCGCGTGGTGAAGAGATATTGTTAGCTCGCGCTTCTCGGTTTCCCGCAGGAATGTACGGTTTGATCGCTGGATTTGTCGAACCGGGAGAATCACTTGAAGAAACAATCGTGCGCGAAGTCCGAGAGGAAGTTGGGATTGAAGTCAAAGATATTCGCTATTTTGGTTCGCAACCTTGGCCTTTCCCAAACTCGCTGATGATTGGATTCACCGCTATCTATGGGAGCGGCGACATTATCATCGACCCGCAAGAATTGGAGGATGCTGCTTGGTTTAGTAAAGACAACCTACCGTTGATTCCTCCTAAACTGAGCATCGCCCGAAAACTTCTCGACTGGTTTGTTTCTACTGATTAAGCAATTCGAGTCTGTAATAAAAGAAGCGATCGCACTGTTCATTCTCTACATCCAGAGCGTGCGATCGCTATTGGCAAAAATCAAGACATTGAAATAAGTTCAACAATAATATCTTCAGGTGCTTACTTCTACTGACTCAAACTCAATTTTGTCATATATATCTGCAAGCGTTATTTGGAATGAAAGGGAATTTAGAGATACTATTTCATTGGCATCGTCATACTCAGTAAATGTCCAGCGTTTTTGCTCGGTTTTGAAGTA
>NZ_JACJOQ010000095.1:0-9931 GCF_014695635.1 Coleofasciculus sp. FACHB-712
TGCAATTCCGAGTAGCGCAAAGCTGAGGCCACTAATAACATACAGCCACCCCGCCATTGTGTTCGTGGCAGCTCCAAAAAAACAGACGGCGATGATTCCCAATATCCACCCAGCGTAGGCTGGCGTTACCCACCGAGTTTCCAGCCAGTCTGCTATCCGATTACCGATATTCATAAACAGCGCTGCCCAGTCTAGAGTCTAGCTATCCCAGCACCTTAACAAAATTCTGATTACAAATAAATAAGAGATTTTACACCTGTCTGGTAATTTTTTAGAATTAAGGACATTCACGGTTGACTTAAAGAAAATTTTTAAAGGCAAGATCCATTAAACTGTGGTTTTACCGATGCTGCCGGACCCAGTAAGTACCCAGGGGGAAAAAATGACCAAAGCCAATGATGCTGAAGCGACTCGCGCACAAGCTCCTTCACGCATGCCACCACCACTACCGCCACCACCCGTTCCTCCGCAGATGCAGCCAGGGCGACCCCCAGAAGTGAATAGCGCGACTTCCATCAAACAGATGGTGAAAGATGCGTATGCTCAAAAAGCCTCGGACATCCATATTCGAGTGGGGCAAGTTCCCAGATATCGGATTCGAGGTCAGATGGTAGAGGCTGAGGGTCAGCTCAAGGTAACACCTGAAATTTTTGAGCAAAACCTTGCTGAGATCCTGACGCCTGCTCAGCGAAAGCAGTTTGCAGAAAACAAGGAACTGGATACGGCAATTTTCTACCCAGGTTTCGTGCGCTGTCGGGTGAATTGTTTTGAATCCCTGATGGGCGGAGCAATGGTTCTGCGTTTGATCAGCCTAGAGATCCCTTCGCTTGATAGTTTAGGCTTACCGCAAGTCCTCAAGGATATTGTAAGCAAACCGCAAGGATTGATTCTGGTGACAGGTCCCACGGGATCGGGAAAATCAACGACCTTAGCAGCGATGATTCGTCATCTGAATGAGACGACGAATAAGCATATTGTGACGATTGAAGACCCAATTGAATTCGTCCACCCTTCCCAAAAGTGCTTGGTTAGTCAACGGGAAGTGGGTTTGCATACCAATGAGTTTCACGCGGCACTGCGGTCAGTTTTGCGGGAAGATCCAGATGTGATTCTGATTGGGGAAATGCGCGATCGCATTACCGTTAATACCGCCCTGCAAGCTGCCCAAACAGGTCACTTAGTTTTAGGCACTCTGCACACGCGCAACGCCATCAACGCGGTTAACCGCTTGTTGAACTTGTACAACGCCGATGAACAGCCAGCCATGCGAATTCAGATCACCGATTCTTTGGTGGCAGTGATTGCACAACTGCTGCTGCCAACCACGGATAGTCGTCGCACGGCAGTCCACGACATCTTGATCAATACCCCGGCGATGCAAGATTACTTGCTCAAGGGTGACGATGAGGAAGCTTATCGATTGATGCTAGATGACACGTTCGATGGAATGCAGGTGATGAATCAGGCGCTTTACGACCAAATGCTAGAGGGTCGGATTACTCTAGAGGCGGCATTGAGTGCTTCCCCAGATCCCAACGATCTGGATCGCCGTATCCGCACAGGTGGAATTGACGCTTCTAGTTCGACTCGTACCTGGATGTAAGCTGGGTTTTACAGGAAAGTTAGAGCGATCGCATTTCGGATGTCATCTATAGCAGTTTGCAGTTAAGTGGAATCTATTGCATTTCTAACGTTGGTTAGGGGCATGGCATAGCCCTGTTCCTACTCCCCTACTGATGTATGGCAGTGTATGGCATCGGAACGATAAAGGCGATAAGGAATGCGCGATCGCTCTAAAAAAAAGCCCGCCATCGCGGGCTTTTTTCGTGTAGCTCCCAGGCTTCAACCTGGGGCTATTGTTGTCGAATCATTTACCGCTTCGCCAACTTCTTCGTCACCTTCCGCAGCCGAATTGACTTGGGAGTAACTTCCACCAATTCATCTGAACCGATGTATTCCAAGGCACGCTCTAAGCTCATATCGATTGGCGCTTGCAACTGCACTAATTCATCACCGCCAGAAGCACGGTGGTTCGTCAGCTGCTTCGCCTTGCAGACATTCAGTTCCAAATCTTGAGAGCGGTTGTGTTCCCCGACAATCATGCCTTTGTAAACTTTGGTGCCCGGAGTGATAAAGAATGCACCCCGATCCTCAGCATTCTTCATCGCGTAAAAGGTAGCAACGCCTTCTTCAAATGAAATTAAGACACCGTTGCGGCGAGTTTCCATATCGCTGGTGATGGGGCGATAGTCTAGGAAGCTGTGGTTCATAATCCCTTCGCCACGGGTGAGGCGCATGAATTCACCCCGGAAGCCGATTAAACCACGGGCGGGAATCACAAATTCTAGTTGAGTGCGACCCGTGGCACTCATCTGCATATCTTGCATTTCGCCCTTGCGCTGCCCCAAACGTTCGATACAGCCACCACTCGCTTCTTGCGGGACATCCAGCACCAAACATTCGTAAGGTTCGCAGGGTTGACCGCTGACTTCGCGGAAAATCACTTGCGGCTGGGAAACTTGAAATTCATAGCCTTCCCGACGCATGGTTTCAATCAAGATGCCGAGGTGAAGTTCGCCTCGACCGGAAACGAGTAATTTATCGGGAGAGTCGGTATCTTCAATCCGCAGGGCGACGTTCGTTTCAAGTTCGCGGAACAGGCGATCGCGTACTTGCCGCGATGTCACCATCGTCCCTTCCTGTCCGGCAAAGGGCGAATCGTTCACCGAAAAGGTCATTTGCAAGGTAGGCTCATCCACCTTAATCAACGGCAAAGCTTGCGGTTCGTTTGGACAAGTAATTGTCTCGCCAATATTTGCATCGGCAAAACCAGCCACCGCCACAATATTTCCCGCAGAGGCTTCTTCCAAATCAATCCGCTTTAAGCCTTCAAAACCCATCAACTTGGAGATTTTACCTTTCACAATGGCGCTGGTTTCCGTCACCAAAGCCACTTGTTGCCCCATCCGGATTGTGCCGTTATGGATTTTTCCAATCACAATCCGACCCAGATATTCAGAATAATCCAGGGTTGTCACTTGCAGTTGTAGAGGCTTATTCGGATCGCCTACAGGTGGCGCGACATGGTGCAGAATTGCTTCAAACATGGGCTGCATATCCATGTTGTCGGATTCCAGGTCATTTTTGGCATAACCATTGATACCGGAGGCAAACAGATAAGGGAAATCGCACTGATCGTCATCTGCACCCAATTCCAAAAACAGATCCAAGACTTTATCAATTGAGCCGTGGGGATCGGCTTGAGGACGGTCGATTTTATTAACGACAACGATGGGGCGCAGTCCCTTTTCTAAAGCTTTTTTCAGCACAAATCGCGTTTGGGGCATGGGGCCTTCATTGGCATCTACAATCAGGATGCAGCCATCCACCATACCTAACACCCGCTCGACTTCACCACCAAAATCGGCGTGTCCGGGGGTATCAATAATATTGATCAGGGTTTCTTTATATCTGACGGCGGTATTTTTCGCCAGAATTGTGATGCCTCGCTCCCGCTCTAGGGCATTGGAATCCATGACGCAATCAGGAACGTCTTCGCCTTCGCGGAAGATGCCAGATTGCCGGAGGAGGGCATCAACGAGGGTTGTTTTGCCGTGATCGACGTGGGCAATGATTGCGACGTTACGAATAGGGAGCGTCATAGAAGCGTGCCAGAGAGGGTGTTGAGATTGAAATAGATGTCTCTTGGCTTATTAACAGAATTTGGGATTTAACATAAATCCTGTAAAGAAGCCTTAACAATTCTAGCTTAATCGCCCGAAACATGGCGCTAGTTTTATGCATCCCCCATCCTTCATTTTTGTTTTGCCTTTCCGGTGCCAGTGCGCGTGAGGCACTGGCGTCACAGACACTATTTGACGCAATGATTGCGGTAGTCGTGTGAAACGAATCACTGCCAAGAAATGCGATCGCCCTTAACCTAACTGAAGACAAGAATTGGCGAGGAAAATCTTATCACCAAGCACAACATGAGGGAGACTTCATGCCAGATTTCCTGAGAACCCTTTTGGCTTCAGCAGGGTTTATTCCCCACGGACACTGCTATCTATGGAAGCCAGATTTAGTTTGGCTTCATGTTTCGTCAGATGCTTTGATTGCGCTGGCATATTATTCGATTTCATTCATGCTGGTCTATTTCGTCTACAAAAGACGAGATGTGCCTTTTAACTGGATTTTTCTGCTGTTTGGCAGCTTTATCATCGCCTGCGGCACCACTCATCTAATGGAAATCTGGACGCTGTGGCATCCTACTTACTGGCTAGCCGGATGGATCAAAGCTTTTACTGCAATTGTCTCCCTCGGTACGGCGGTGCTGCTGTCAGAATTGATCCCTAAAGCGCTGGTTCTCCCTAGTCCAGCAGAATTAGAAGCGGTAAACCTGGCGCTGAGAAACGAAATACTAGAGCGTCAGCAAGTGGAGGAAGCGCTACGCGAAAGTGAAAGACGGTTCCGCGCCATTTTTAACCAAACATTTCAATTCATTGGATTACTGAAACCGGATGGCACTGTCTTAGAGATTAATCAAACAGCGCTAGAGTTCGTTGGAATTAAGGCGGCGGATATAGTCGGTCGTCCATTTTGGGATGAAGTTTGGAACCTACCTACCGAATTCCTGAATCAGTGGAAAGCAGCGATTACCGAAGCAGCAAACGGTAACTTTGTTCGTTTTGAAGGGAATCTGCCCACTCCTCAAGGCACAATGTTTGTTGATGCCTCGCTCAAACCTGTGAAAGACGAGACAGGACAAGTGGTGCTATTGATTCCCGAAGGTCGGGAAATTACCGAGCGCAAACGGGCAGAAGAAGCATTACAGCGAGCTTACGAGCAACTAGAAATTCGGGTTCGGGAACGAACGGCAGAATTAATAACCATAAACGCATCGTTAGAAGCTGAAATTGCTGAGCGTAAACAGGCGCAAGCAGCACTACACCAACGAGAACAAGAACTCAAAGCACTAATCGAAAATACTCCAGATATCATTGCCCGGTTCGATCGAGATTTACGTCATATCTATGTCAACTCAGCAATAGAACTGGCAACAGGAGCACCGTCTGAGGTATTTATCGGTAAAACGAATCGCGAATTAGGAATGTCTGAGGATCTCGTCTCCCAATGGGAAAGCATTTTCCGCCAAGTTTTTGAAACGGGTCAAGAGAATGTTGTTGAATTTCAGTTTCCGACACCGAATGGTCTGAAATATTATCAATCTCGCCTGGTTGCAGAATTTACCGAAGACGGTTTAATCAATTCTGTACTGGGTATCTCCCGGGACATTACTGGACTGAAGCAGGTGGAAGAAGCGTTGCGGAACAGCGAGCAACGATTCCGTGCCACTTTCAATCAAGCTGCTGTCGGTATTGCAGAGGTAGAAAGGAATGGACAATGGCGACTGGTGAACCAAAAGCTTTGCGATATTACTGGTTACACTCGTGAGGAACTTTTAGAACGAACTTTCCAAGATATTACTCACCCTGATGACCTCAATACTGACCTCGAAAATGTTGGTCGAATGTTAGCTGGTGAGATTTCAACATACTCAATGGAAAAGCGCTACATCCGCAAAGACACCTCCCCAGTCTGGATTAATCTGACTGGATCGGTTGTGCGTAATTGTGCAGGTGAACTCAGGTACTTTATTGCCATTATTGAAGACATTAGCGATCGCAAACGATTCCAGCAGGAAATTACACAACTCAATCAAGACTTGGAACGCCGGGTGGTCGAACGGACTGCACAACTCGAAGCCGCCAATCGGGAACTGGAAGCTTTTTCTTATTCGGTGTCCCACGATTTACGTGCGCCACTGCGGAGTGTTGATGGGTTTAGTCAGGCGCTTTTGGAGCGCTACGCTGACACGCTGGATGAGAAAGGCAAACACTACCTGCATCGGATTCGTGCAGGCAGCCAGCGAATGGGAGAACTCATTGATGACCTGCTGGAGCTTTCGCGGGTGACACGCACCGAGATGCGTACCACGGAAGTTGATTTAAGCGCGATCGCTTCTGAGATTGTCATTGAACTAAGACAGTCGCAACCGGAACGACCCGTTGAAGTTGCGATCGCTCCAGGCATTGTTGCACAAGGGGATGCGCGGCTGCTACGAATAATTCTGGAAAATCTACTTCATAACGCCTGGAAATTTACGTCAAATCGCTCATATGCTTGTATTGAATTTGGCATCACACTAAAGATA
Organism: Coleofasciculus sp. FACHB-712; assembly: GCF_014695635.1. Taxonomy (NCBI): domain Bacteria; kingdom Bacillati; phylum Cyanobacteriota; class Cyanophyceae; order Coleofasciculales; family Coleofasciculaceae; genus Coleofasciculus; species Coleofasciculus sp. FACHB-712. The sequence continues at coordinate 6,215 of NZ_JACJOQ010000095.1, forward strand.
GATTCTCAACCTGCTTATTTTGTACGTGACAATGGCGCTGGCTTTGACATGGCTTATGCCAACAAATTGTTTGGAGCCTTTCAGCGCCTACACTCAATGACTGAGTTCCCCGGAACTGGCATTGGACTGGCAACTGTCCAGCGAATCGTTCACCGCCACGGTGGTCGAGTATGGGCCGAAAGCGCAGTAGAACAAGGTGCAACTTTTTATTTCACGCTCTAAGGCGGGCAGAATTTAAACTTAGCTTCTAAACGGAAAATAAATTGAATAACCGACACATCCTATTGGTGGAAGATAATCCTGACGATGAAGAGCTTACCTTACTTGCTTTGGATCAAAGCGGTATTCCATACAATGTTGTAGTAGCCCGCGATGGAGTAGAGGCACTCGATTATCTGTTTGGTACGGGTAGGTACACTGACAGGGACATTAACAGACTACCCGCAGTCGTTCTACTAGATATAAAAATGCCCAGAATTGATGGTTTAGAAGTGTTGCAACGACTGCGTGCCAACGACCTGACAAAACTCTTGCCAGTCGTCATTCTCACGACATCAACAGAGGAGCAAGACCGACTCAACGGCTATAGCTTCGGTTGTAACAGTTACATTCGCAAACCTGTAGATTATGTACAATTTATGACAGCAGTAAAGCAGTTGGGAATGTATTGGCTGCTTTTCAATGAAGCCCCGCCGCTACTAGGAATATGATGAATCAACCGCTGCGAGTTCTCATCGTTGAAGATTTAGAAGATGATGCTGAATTACTGCTCAACGAACTAGAGCGCGGTGGTTACGAGCCGATTTACGAGCGGGTAGATACAGCTGCTGCCATGAATACAGCATTAGATAAACAACATTGGGATATTGTCATATCAGACTACTCAATGCCCACTTTTAGCGCTCCTGCTGCTTTAACTTTGTTGAAAGACAAAGGGCTAGATTCACCATTCATTATTGTTTCCGGCAACATTGGAGAGGATGTCGCAGTCGCTGCGATGAAAGCTGGAGCCTCTGACTACTTGATGAAAGGCAACCTGGCGCGATTAATTCCCGCAGTTGAACGCGAGTTGCGCGAAGCCGTTGAGCGGCGCAAACGGCGCGAAGCAGAACAAGCTTTACGGGAAAATGATGAACGCTTCCGCTTACTGATCGAAAATGCCTTAGACATCATCGCTGTTCTAGATACTGATGGCACTATTTATTACACAAGTCCATCCGTTGAGAAAGTTTTAGGTTACAAACCGGAAGAGCTAGTTAGCAAAAAACTCTATAATTTTATTCATCCTGAAGACGTAACTGAGGTGATTGATACTCTCAATCAAGCAGTTAAAAAAACCGATATTACTCTATTTACAGAATTTAAATTTCTACATCAAAATAGCTCTTGGCAAATATTAGAAGCAATTTGCAAAAATTTTATTCCCCAGTCAGGAATTCCTAGAGTTGTTGTTAACTGCCGGGACATTACCGAACGGAAGCGGACAGAAGAAGTTCGGATTGCTTTGGAAAAAGAAAAAGAACTGAATGAAGGGAAATTTTACTTTGTTTCAATGATGGCCCATGAGTTTCGCAATCCCCTCAACACGATCCTCATGTCTGCCGAACTCCTTGAACACTACAACTACAAAGCGACTGAAGAACAAAAAGCTTTATATTTCAATCGCATTCGCTCAGCTGCTAAACAGATGACACAGTTGTTAGAAGATGTTTTAACAATTAGTCGAGCAGAAATTGGAGAATTAGAGATTAATGTAGAGCCTTTTGATTTAAAACAATTTTGCCACGATTTGATGGAGGAAATTCAGTTTACAACTGGGAAAGAACACACGCTCATCTTTGCCAGTAAATGTAAATGTGCCCAGGTATATATGGATCAAAAACTTCTATGGCATATTCTGACAAATTTGGTCTCGAATGCAATTAAGTATTCACCGCAAGGCGGCACTGTCCAGCTTGAACTTTCTTGTCATGATGGACAGGCAACAATTCAAATTAAAGATGAAGGAATTGGCATTCCTCCAACCGACCAAGAACAACTATTTGAAGTGTTTCACCGAGCCAAAAATGTTGGCAAGATTCCCGGTACAGGGCTGGGATTATCAATTGTTAAAAAATTCGTGGACTTGCACGGCGGTCAGATTTCTGTCAGTAGTGAAGTTGGGGTAGGCACTACTTTTACTGTGCTGTTGCCATTGAACAGTCAGATGTCTACCGAGGAGTTAGACGATGCGACTGCGTATTTTGCCAATTAAACTGTCATTTAGAGCAGTTCTCAACTACCGAGCTTCACGGTAGAGTATCACAGCCATGAAGATTGCTTTTTGCTTAGGCTAAAGCGCGATCGCTTGTATTTGTACTTTGACTATAGTACACTTGTACTAAGTTAAATTGAATACTTCTTCAGACCGCGCCAAAATCGATGCAAGCGCAAGGGAGTCAGAAATAATGGCTTGGAATCCTGGGCAGAAGTTACAAAACGGCAAGTACACCATTGAAAAAGTGCTTGGACAAGGTGGTTTTGGGATCGCCTATTTGGTTAAAAACAAAAAAGGCAATTTGCTTGTCATCAAAACCCTCAACCACTTTCTGCAACGCCAACATGACTTCGGCAAATTTCAGCAGGATTTTCTGAATGAAGCGGTGCGGTTAGCCAAATTTAATCATCCTCATATCGTCAAAATTGATGAAGTCATTCAAGAGGATGGGCTGTGGTGCATTGTGATGGAATATATTGCCGGAGAAAGCCTAGCCCATCGAGTTTGGCAGAAAGGGGCAATGTGCGAGGCGGAAGCAATGCGCTACATTCAGCAGATAGGTGATGCCCTGACACTGGTTCACAACAATGGTTTACTACATCGGGATGTCAAGCCACTCAACATCATGCTGCGTTGTAAAAATGCCGATGTTGTCACTTCTGAGATAGAGGGCGTCTTGGAAGCGGTTCTCGTTGACTTTGGCATTGCCCGCGAGTTTACCCCAGATATCACCCAAACACAGACAGAATTTTGCTCCAGCGGCTTTGCCCCGATTGAGCAGTATGACTGGCGCTCCAAACGCGGTGCTTACACGGATGTTTATTCTTTAGCTGCAACGCTTTATACCTTATTAACGGCTCAAGTACCTACACCTTCACCAATGAGAGCGTATGGGATGGAACTCACACCACCCAAACGCATTAATTCTCTCCTCGGCGATCGCGTAAATTACGCTATCGTCAAAGGTATGGCCTTAAAACCAGAAGATCGCCCTCAGTCAGTGCCGGAATGGCTAGCATTGTTGGGAATCTTACCTCCCCCAAATGCTAACCCCAGTCCTCTTGTCCAATTGCAGGAGCGATTGCGTGAAGCACAAGAAAATAAATTAAATGGTAGTAATGAGTGGCGGGAGCGATTCCGAAAAGCGCAAGAAGACAGATTAAAAGATAATCATAATTGGCGCGATCGCTTGCGAAAAGCTTGTCAAAAGTGACAGAGAAAAGATGGCTCCGATAGCCGAATCTTGAAGTTGTCAGTTCGGGATGCGATCGCATCCTGAAACTCATTGCACTCAAATAAAACCTAGTTTCCCTCGTTTTTGGGCGCTGACGCCCGGAAAAACGAGAATCTGGATGCGCTGCATCCTTAAGACCGTGGGGAACTTAGAGCGATCGCTTTGCCGTCAGATCCAGGTAAGACTGAGAAGCGAAGACTGCTAGTTTTTGTCCTTTTACCATGTT
>NZ_JACJOQ010000096.1:0-2294 GCF_014695635.1 Coleofasciculus sp. FACHB-712
CGTCAAGAGACTGGAAAAAAATTTTTGCGCTTTAGAGACTGACGATAGAATACAAATTCTCTACCAAGTCAGAACACCTGTATGGGGATGGTTCATTTCTATCGCCGTCCGGTTGCGGTCGATTTATTTGCGGGTGCGGGTGGATTTTCTTTAGGGATTGAGCAGGCTGGGTTTGATGTAGCGGTGGCAGTTGAAGTTGACCCCGTTCACGCAGCCGTTCACGCCTTTAACTTTCCCCATACCCAGGTTTTGTGTGCCGATGCCAGGACGCTATCCGCTGAAGCGATTAGAAAAGCGTTACAGAGATGGGCATTGCGCAAGGGTAGCAGCGGGGTTTCCCCACCCGCACCCGCTTGGAATGGTGAAATCGATTTAGCAATTGGGGGACCCCCTTGCCAAGGGTTCTCTTTAATGGGCAAGCGGCGTCTCGACGATGAGCGCAACGATTTAGTATTGCATTTCTGTCGATTAGTCATTGAACTGCAACCCCGTTACTTTCTCATGGAGAACGTACCCGGCATTGCTCAGAAAGAACACGCGATTTATCTGGAACAGCTCAAGAGTGCGTTTAAATCCGTTGAGTACCACATCACCGAACCCGTGCAGGTATTAAATGCGGCGGATTTTGGGGTGCCGCAAAATCGGAAAAGGCTATTTTTATTAGGAACTCGTGCCGGGGAGGTGCCTTTGTCTTATCCTGTTGTCGCAGGTTTTGTCGCAGGTAAAGGCGTTAAGGCAACCTTCCCCGATACTTCATTCCCGGATACTTTATTCCCCGATACTTCATTCCCCGATATTTCCTTGCCAAAGACTTCCTTGCCAAAGAAAAGAGGCAAAAAGAAGAATCCTTTGAGCCTGCACTCTTTATCCTTTCGGGTGACCGTGAAGGATGCGATCGCCGATCTCCCCAACCTAGATGATTTTCCCGAACTCCTGACAACCGATGAAGTCTTGCTACAGCAGCGACAACTAGAGCAGATGGAGACATTAGCCAGCATCTATGCACAGCACTTAATGGGGATTGCACCCGAACCGAATAATTTCGCCTATCCCCGGCTAGTCAATCCTCATCTGTTGACTAGCTCTCTGCGAACCCAACACACGGCAGCTTCGATTGAACGGTTCGAGAAAACAGTGCCCGGACAACTAGAATCGGTAAGTCGCTTTCGACGGTTGAATTGGGATACGCTGTCTCATACCTTAAGAGCCGGTACGGGTTCTGGAGGCGGTCGCTACACCTCTCCCCGTCCGATTCATCCAACTTATCCCAGAGTGATTTCAGTCCGCGAGGCGGCACGACTGCACTCTTTTCCGGACTGGTTCCGCTTCCACACAACAAAATGGCACGGGTTTCGACAAATTGGAAACGCCGTGCCGCCAAAACTGGCAAGAGCCGTCGGGTATCAAGTTATTGCTGCCTTAGGGATCAGACCACCCATGCCACAACAGCCGATAAATTTGGGTGATATCGAGCTAGTGAGGTTTAACCCGTGGGACGCGGCTCACTATTGGATAAGCGTCAATCGTCATGGTTGATTGCAACCCACTACTGAGAACTGACGACTGACAAATCGCTAAATCTACTTTTGTACCTGACTCTTGGTTGCAGAGACAGGATTGTATCCCGGTGCTCCTGGAGGATTTTGGGATTCAGCAGCCCCTTCTGTAGGACCTGCGATCGCTTTCCATGCAGGAAAACCGCCTTTGAGTTCAGCCACGGACTGGAATCCAGCCGAGCGAAGTTCGGAAGCTGCGCGAGAGGTTTCGGTGTCGCTGTCGCCATAGACGTAGATATCGCGGGCGGGACGAAGGCTAGTTTTCGCACGCTCTACTAATTCATCCATCGGCATGGACATGGCTCCCATGATGTGGCCTTCGTTGAAGGCACCGCGCTCGCGCACATCGAGAATTGTTAAAGCTGGCTCGCCCCATTCCAGACGGGATTTCAGGTCATTCACGCTGGACTGCGTTTTCATTCCCGGTGGGGTGGGAGTAATATCTGGAAGGGCTTCTTTTGCCTTAGAAATGGTGTCTTGAACCTTGGCACTAGCGCTTTCAACGCCACTTACGGCTTTGTCTTTAGCGCCTTCAATGTTGTTTTGAATGTCACTCATAAAAAAACTCTAAGTAATTGATCTCTTCAATGGAAATTTAATCAAAATTTGATATTTAACTTCTCTTTCTGGAGAAAGAACATTTAAATAATCCTTCTTTAGGCAGAGTAAAGTGTTAGAATTCCTATCCCAATTGACAAATATTTTCGGCAAAATTGCGGCAAATAAACAGCAACTCTC
>NZ_JACJOQ010000097.1:0-12340 GCF_014695635.1 Coleofasciculus sp. FACHB-712
AGCGATCGCCCACAACACCGCGAAGAATTTCGCTCCCTCATTGAACGCCAGCAAGAATTTTATCGGTATCAGGCGAGATATCTGAGTGCAAACGGCGACTATCGCTGGCTGGAAGGACACGCCAAATTAACATTGGCTCCCGACGGGACAATTATCGGTACGTCCGGCACCCTGAGCGACATTACGGAGCAAAAACAGGCACAAGAAGCCCTGTTAACCACACATCAAACGCTGCAAGCGCTGATTGAAACTTCACCGTTAGCGATCGTAACGCTCGATGTTAATCGGAACGTCACCCTGTGGAATCCAGAGGCTGAGCGTCTTTTTGACTGGAAATCGGCAGAAGTTGTCGGCTATCCGTTGCCGATTTTCCCCCCGGATCAACAGGAAGCGTTTCATGCCTTGCTTCAGGCTGACTTACATGGCGGAGGAGATCGTGGTAGCGGTGGCAGGGAATTCCGCAGCCAAAAGAAAGACGGCACCTTGATTGACGTTAGCCTTTGGACAGCCCTGCTGCAAGATGTCAATGGCAAGATGAGCGGCAGCATTGGCATCTTCGCCAATATTAGCGAAAGCCTACGGTACGCTACGCTACGCAATCGCGCTCTGGAAGCGCTGCGGGAAAGCGAAACCCGTTACCGCCTCGTCGCTAAAGCCAGCAACGATGCAATCTGGGACTGGGATTTACTGACAAACCGCGTAGAGTGGAACGAATCCTTGCAAAAACTCTTCGGCTATGCGGAAACTGAAGTAGGTTTTGATGCCAGTTGGTGGTACGAAAATATACATCCAGAAGACAGAGAGCGGGTTGTCAGTGGGATTCATGCTGCAATTGACAGTGGAAGACAAATCTGGTCGGATGAATACCGCTACCGTCGCGCCGATAACTCTTATGCCTTAGCGAGCGATCGGGGATTTATCGTCCATGACGATAAGGGGAATCCAGTGCGGATGATCGGCGCGATGATAGACATCAGCGAAAGCCTGCGGCACGCTACGCTACGCAAGCAAGCTGAGGCGCTGATCGCAGGGCAAAAACAGGTACTCGAAATGATTGCCACCGGCGCAGCACTGGGTGATGTTCTGGATGTTTTGGCTCGGTTTATCGAGACCCAATCCGGTGAGGGCTTTTGTTCGATTCTGCTAGTTGACGAAAAAGAGAACAAGTTACGACATGGAGTCGCTCCTAGCCTTCCCGAAAGCTACACTCAGGCGATTGATGGTATCGCGATTGGTCCTGGTTTTGGTTGCTGTAGTAAGGCAGCGTATTTCGGTAAACCCGTGATTGTCTCAGATATTGAGAGCGATCGCCTTTGGGCGGATTTCCGAGATTTGGCATTAAGCCATCAACTACAAAGCTGTTGGTCTACGCCTATTTTTTCCAGTAACGGTAAGGTATTAGGCGTTTTTGTAATGTATCATCCCGACGCGAGGCGACCGAATCAGGATGAGTTATATCTGACCGAGATTGCTACCCAAATTGCGGGAATTGCTCTGGAACGCCAGCAAGCAGAGGCAGCATTGCAACAGAGTGAAGATCAACTGCGCTTGATTACAGATGCTTTGCCAGTGCTGATTGCCTATGTCGATTCGGAACAGTGCTATCACTTTAACAATCGGGCTTACGAACAATGGTTCGGCAAATCTCAGGCGGAAGTCATCGGACAGCCCATTAGAAAAATTTTAGGGGACTCGGCTTATCAGGCAATTCAGCCGTATGTCGAGGCAGCATTGTCCGGGCAGGAAGTAACCTACGAAAGCCCTATATCCTATGAATATGGAGGGATGCGTTGGGTCAATGCTACTTACCTGCCACATTTTGGGGAACACGGTGAAGTCAAAGGATTTATTGCCTTAGTCAGCAACATCACCGAACGAAAAGTGGCTGAGGAAGCGTTGCGGCAGAGTGAGGAACGATATCGTTCTTTGGCACGGGCGACCTCACAGATGGTTTGGACTTCCAACCCCCAAGGTGAGGTTGTGACGGATCAACCGGATTGGAGAGCCTATACGGGTCAAAGCGAGGCAGAAATACTAAGCTGGCACTGGCTAGATGCCATCCATCCAGACGATCGCGATCGCATTGCCGAGCAGTGGTCTAACGCTATCCAAACGAAAAGCCTCTATGACACTGAGTTTCGGCTGCGGCGTGCTGATGGTATTTACCGCTACTTCAATGTCCGTGGGGTTCCAGTATTATCAAAAGACGGCGATGTGCGAGAGTGGATCGGCACCTGCACCGACATTACCGAAAAAGTCCAGGCAGAGGAAGCAATTCGACAGTTGAACGCGGAACTTGAACAACGAGTCATCAAACGAACCGCGCAACTGGAAGCTGCAAATCAAGAGTTAGAAGCTTTCTGTTATTCCATCTCTCACGACTTGCGATCGCCCTTGCGTGCTATCAACGGATTTTCGCGGATTTTGCTGGAAGAATATCTAGAACAACTCGATCCGGAAGCCCAACGCTACCAGAAACTGGTGCGGGATAATGCTCAGCAAATGGGACAGCTGATTGATGACTTGCTGACATTTTCGCGCCTTTCGCGCCAGCCACTGAGAAAACAAACTGTAGCGATCGCTGATTTGGTACGTCAAGTACTGGCAGACTTATGGCACGAACAGCAAAATCGCCAATTTGAAATAAATATCGGCAATTTACCCGCCTGCGAAGGCGATCCTGCTTTACTTAAGCAAGTAGTTGTCAACTTGCTGACAAACGCTCTAAAATTCACGCGCGGTCGGGAAGTCGCCCAGATTGAAATTGGCTATCGTCATCAGTCATTTACGAATGACCCACAACTAGAGACAAATGACTTTTCAACCACTGTCGTTTATTTCGTCAAAGACAACGGCGCAGGCTTTGATATGCGATACGCTCATAAACTCTTTGGCGTCTTCCAACGGCTGCATCGTGCGGAGGATTACGAAGGAACCGGAGTCGGACTCGCGATCGTGCAGCGCATCATCCATCGCCACGGCGGACGTATTTGGGCTGAATCAGTCGTCAACCAAGGCACAACATTTTACTTTACCCTGGCAGGGGGAAATATTCATGAGTGAGCGCACAGCAGAATGTTTGCTGGTCGAAGACAATCCCAACGACCTAGAATTAGCACTTTATGCTTTGCGAAAGCACAACCTTGGCGATCGCATTCAAGTTGCCCGCGACGGTGCGGAAGCCTTAGACTACATTTTCCGGACAGGTGCCTATCGCGATCGCTATCCGGAAAACTACCCCAAAGTCATTCTCCTCGACCTCAAACTCCCCAGAGTAGACGGATTGGAAGTCTTGCAACGCCTCAAATCTGACCCCCAAACCCGCATGATTCCAGTCGTCATCCTCACCTCGTCAAACGAAGAACGCGACATCGTAGAAAGTTACCAGTTGGGCGTCAATAGTTATATTGTTAAGCCGGTGAACTTTGAACAGTTTACCGAAGCAGTGCAGCAATTAGGCTTGTACTGGCTGCTGTTAAACCAGCTGCCAAGCCGCTAGCATTCTTCAGGCTAAAAATTCTAAAAACCGCAATTAAATTTACGCTCAACACCTCATAATTCAGACTGCACGCTCTCTAAAAGCGAACAGTGGTGTAACCCCGCCCACGGCTCAATTCCCTTGCTTACAAGAAGGTCATCATGTCCGCTCCGCTCCAGATTTTACTGCTTGAGGATTCCCTGGCTGATGCTGAATTAACTTTGCACGAACTACGTTTGGCTGGCTTTAAACCCGACTGGCAGCGTGTAGAGACAGAAGCCGACTACCTCGCCCAACTGCATCCCGGTATCGAGCTGATTTTGGCTGACTATAGCTTGCCTCAGTTTAACGCCCTCAGAGCGCTACAACTTTTGCAAGAGCGCGGCTTAGATATTCCGTTCATCGTGATCACGGGCACGGTGAGCGAAGAAGTGGTAGTGGAGTGCATGAAGCAAGGGGCAGCGGATTATCTACTGAAAGACCGTCTGATGCGGCTAGGATCGGCAGTAGCGCAAGCCCTACAAGCCAAACAAATGCGCGACCAAAAGCGGCAGACTGAGGTGGAAAAAACCAGATTAATCGCCGCTTCACAAGAGAGCGAGCAACGATTTCGAGCGCTGATCGAAAATGCGACCGACATCATCATCATTGTTAACGCCAGCGGTCAAGTGACTTATGTGAGTCCCTCTGTCAATCGGATTCTAGGATACGCACCCGATGGACTCATAGGCAAAAATGCTTTGACATTTATTCATCCAGAGGATGTGCTACTGGTTAAGCAAAGGCTGAAAAATTCGATTCAAAATCCCAATGTGACTCAGCGACTCGGTGAGTATCGCGTGCAGCATCGCAATGGCTCTTGGGGGATCTTCGAGGCAGTCACCACTAACCTCCTGAACGATCCGGCGGTGCAGGGGATTGTCGTCAACTGCCACGACATTACTGAGCGCAAGCAAGCCGAGGAGCAACTGCGACACCATGCGTTCTACGATTCGCTTTGCGGTTTGCCAAATCGGACCTTATTTCTCGAACGTCTTGCCAGCCAGATTAAGCATTCCCAACGATACAAAGATAGTTTATTTGCTGTTCTGTTTCTGGATTTGGATCGCTTCGAGATGGTCAAATATAGTCTAGGACACTTGGTAAGCGACCAACTGCTCATCGCTACAGCTCGCAAACTAATGACCTGTCTCCGTCCCACGGACACCCTAGCTCGGATTGGCACAGACGAATTTGCAATTCTGCTGGAGGATATTCACGATGTTAGCGATGCGATTCGCGTTGTCGAGCAGATCCAGCGGGAACTCAATTCGCCTTTTAACTTGGATGGGCGCGAAGTATTCACCACGACTAGCATCGGGATTGCCTTTGCCGGAAAGGGACAAGAGGGATGGGAGCCGGTTCGGAAAGAATCTGCCCCTATGCCGCTTTGTCCTTCTGCATCCTCTCACAATAACCTCTTGCCTCGTCCGCAAGACCTGCTGCGGGCAGCCGACACGGCTATGTATCATGCCCGGTTAGAGGGTAAAGGTCGCTATGTTGTCTTCCATCGGGCCATGCATACCCTTGCCGTGGCACATTTGCAGTTAGAAACGGATCTGCGACGAGCGATTATCGCTACGGAATTTCAACTTTACTACCAGCCAATCGTCGAGCTGGCGACGGGTAAAATTAAGGCTTTTGAGGCTCTGGTGCGTTGGAATCACCCGACTCGTGGCATGGTTCCCCCAAGCGAGTTTATCCCTGTGGCAGAAGATACGGGTCTGATTATTCCCTTGGGTACTTGGGTATTGAACGAAGCTTGCCGTCAGCTAAAAGTTTGGCAGCAGCAGTATTCTACGACTCAGGGTTTGGCAATTAGCGTGAATCTCTCTGGTAAGCAGTTTTCGCAACCAAATTTGATTGAGCAGATTGACCGTATTTTGGGGGAGACTGGCTTAGATGGACACTATTTAAAGTTGGAAATTACTGAAAGCTGCTTGCTGGAAAATGCTGAAGCTGCCGCCATCCTGCTTTGGCAATTGCGAGATCGAAATATTCAATTATCGATTGATGATTTTGGTACGGGTTATTCATCCTTGAATTATCTGCACCGCTTTCCCGTTAATACATTGAAAATTGACCGTTCTTTTGTGAACCGGATGGGAGCGGGTGGCAAGGATGCAGAGATTGTCAAGGCAATCGTGGCGTTGGCTCATAATTTAGGAATGAGTGTGACGGCGGAGGGGATAGAAACGGCTCAACAGTTGGCACAACTCAAGGCATTGCAATGCGAACGAGGACAGGGATATTTTTTCTCGAAACCTTTAGATAATGGGGCTGCGGGACAGTTGATTTTGGCACAGTTGCAAGTTAATTCATGATGCGCGTTATTGGTCTGACGGGAGGCATTGGTACTGGCAAAACAACTGTCTCAAATTATCTTGCCAGTCACTACAATTTGCCGGTTTTGGATGCGGATATTTATGCTAGAGAAGCTGTAAAAGTGGGTTCGCCGATTCTCGGCGAAATTGTTAAGCGTTACGGAGCCGATATTCTGCTACCGGATGGAACGCTTGACCGCCGAAAGCTGGGCAATATTGTCTTTAATTCGCCCGAAGAGCGGCGTTGGCTAGAGCAACAGATTCATCCTTACGTGCGCGATCGCATGATTGAAAAAATGCAAGCACTCAACTCGCATCCGACTGTAGTGTTGGTGGTGCCTTTGCTGTTTGAAGTGGGGATGACGGCTCTGTGTACGGAAACTTGGGTCGTATACTGTTCCGAACAACATCAACTTCAGAGATTAATCAAGCGAGATCGCCTAACTTTAGAACAAGCGCAAGCCAGGATTACTAGCCAAATGCCCATTCAGGAGAAATGCGATCGCGCTGATGTAGTTTTAGATAATTCTTCTACGCTTGAAGATTTGCTCAAACAGGTAGATACGCACTTAAAAATTAAAAATTAAAAATGTGGGAGTTGTTAGTGTCATGAGTTTTTTATCGCCTATATCTTGACTTCTTCTCTGTCTCTTGAAAGGAAGAATGCCGAGGTTTAGGTCATTCCAATCGTGAAAACTTCATGACACTGACGAAATTTCTAATTTTTAACTATTCTGCATCGCCTCCCACAATGACATTGCGAATGCGGAGACTTGGCCCACCACAACCGACTGGCAAGCCGTTCTGACCTCCCTTACCGCAGCCGCCGGATTCATCCCAGTAGAAATCATCCCCAATTGCTTCAATATCCGCCAAGGTGCTGAAAACATTCCCCGACAGCGTCACATCCCGAACGGGTTCGGCAATCTTGCCGTCGCGGATCATCCAAGCTTCAGCGGCGGAGAAAGTAAACATTTCTCCATTCGTCATACCACCCAGCCAGTTACGAGCGTAGACGCCTTCTTTGATCCCTGCAAATAAATCCTCCACGGGCGTTGTACCCCGCTCAATCCAAGTATTCGTCATCCGAACAAGGGGGGGATAGTGGTAATTCAGACAACGGGCGTTGCCAGTGGGGGCTTCGCTCAGCTTTCCAGCAGTTTCGCGGGAGTGGAGGCGTCCAACTAAGATGCCATCCTTAATTAGCTGAGTCGTGGTAGCAGGCGTCCCTTCATCATCGTATAAGTAGCTGCCACGATGACCGGGAGGAGCAGCACCGTCAAAGATTTGCAGTTCTTTGGGTCCAAATCGGCGTCCCAGGGTCATCACTTCTAAGATATCCGGGTTTTCATAAGCCATGTCTGCTTCTGAAAGGTGCCCAAAAGCTTCATGGACAAATAAACCGCTGAGAATGGGGTCGATGACGACCGTGTAGGTATTGCCTTTCACAGGAGGCAGAGAGAGGGCGTTCACGGCGCGGAGAGCCGCACTCCGAACCTGATCGTCCAAATTAGTTAAGTCTTCGTAGGCTTTGCGGGAGCCAGTCGTTTCGCGTCCAGTTTGCACGGTTTCGCCATTCCGCGCAGTGGCGGCAAAGCGCATTTCCATATCTACCCAAGACTGCTCAATCAGCGTTCCGTCTGAGGTGGCGAGGATAATTCGCTGGGAACTGTCGCTGTAGCGCACAGAGGTGGTGGTGATTGAAGAGCTAGCGCTTTTGAGGATTTCAGTGTAGCGATCGCACAATTGCTTCTTGGTTTCCAGCGATATCTCTCGCGGATCGCTGCCTTCTAGGGGAAGTTGGCAAGTCGCCTGTACTGGCTCAATCGGAGCCAACAGGGTTTCTTCATCGCCAATAATCCGAGCGGCAGCGATCGCTTCTTCAATTCGGTCTGCTAAGGTAGAAAGCTGATTAAAGCTGGCAAAGCCCCAGCCGCCCTGGTAACAAGCCCGGACTTGTCCACCAATGGAGATGCCTTCAGTGAGGGTTTCGACCTTATCGCCGCGCAAAAAGATATCAGTTCCTTCGGCTTCTTCTATCCGAACTGCCAAATAATCGACTTGAGGTGAGTAACGAGCGATTAAGTCGGCGAGCAAGTTTTTGGCATCAGCCAGTAAGGTCGGCATTTGTCTTGCAGCAACATTAATAAACTGCTTCCATTGTGCAATTATTTGGTCGCACCTTGCCACTGGAAGCAGGAAACGAGGAGCCGGGGAGGTTATGGTAATCGATAGAGATACAAAATACGAAAACCCCTTTTCGCTAGGAAAAGGGGTTTTTAAAGTCAGATGCACCTGTTACTACCTGGACAAGAATCTCTAATATTAAAGAGGCATTTCATTGATAGATGGCGGTGGTGATGCCGCAGCGTCGTAAATTCTCAATTCTTGAATATTCCAACGATTGAGAATTGCTTCAGCTTGACGCACCTCTGCTTCTGTGCCCTCAACGATCAAGAAATAGTCCCCATGATGAATGCGATCGTTGTAAATTGCGGCTTGCTCATCAGGAATCCCGTAGCCAGTCAAGGCACCTAATAAGCCGCCTGCGGTTGCACCAATCACACCACTGGTTAAAGTAGTCGCTAAAGCCGTGGCTGCCACCCCAATAATGCTAATTGGCCCTAATACGGGAATGGCGGCAATGGTGCCTAGTCCCAGCGCCAAACCCAAGACACCTCCGGCTGCACCACCCGCGATCGCGCCAAGGGTCGTTCCTTCTTGCGCTTTAGAAGTCGGTGGCGGGGATACTTGCTCAGGCTCTTTGTTGATTGCAGAAACCTGATTCATTGGAAACCCACCGGCTTTTAATTCCTGAATTGCGCCTTCTGCATCTTGCAAGCTTGAGAACACGCCAAAAGCTCGTTTTGGCTGAGTAAGCACCATTACCCTTTCCTCTCTAACTCTTTAGGAATCTATTCGTGATTTTGCCACAAGCGAAATCAAATTACAGTTTCACCGTTATTACACAGGACTTATCCAGTTGCCCTGAACTAAAGCCCACTAAAGTTCCGGCTTCATCGCTCAAAGCCATGAAATGGATTGGTTTGAGTTTTTTTAGTCAGTTTAAACTGACTTAGGCTTTCAGCCAGGAAATTGATTTCCTGGTTTCCAGGCCCTAAGTTCTAGTAAAGTTAATTTTTCTGGGCTGGCGCAACTTTCGCTTGAACAGCTACTGTCTTAACCCCCTTGATTTCCTTCGCCAACGGTTCTATTTTTGCCACTTGATCTGGCTTTTCTACAGTTCCTACAACTGTTACAGCTCCGTCTTTAGCATCAATTTCTAATTTGCTGCTGGGCAAGTTCGCTTCTAACTTGCTACGAACCTCGCTTTCCAAGTCGCTATCAGCTCTTTTTAGGGGGTCGCCAGCAGCATTATTACGTTGCTCGCGTGCCCGAATATCAGATTCTAGCTGTCTTTTGCGGACATCACTCGATGCATCATTCTTCGCGCCTTGATCGGGTTGTGCTGAAGCATCAGCCGAGGGTGATGCTGGGGCACTGGCATTTGGACTGGCGGCTCCGGTTGCAGCAGGCGAAGAAGTCTGACTTGAATCAGAATCCGCTCCACCAGCCGTTTTCTCATTGTTGTCGCAAGCAGCAACACTGACTAACAAGACGCCACTAAACAGTAATGTTAAAAACTTGTTCATTTTTCAATTCCTCACTTCGAGCAGATAAGAGGTGGAAGTATTTTTCCTTCCACCCCATTCAATCGTTCTCAAATCAGCCTAAAGAGTCTGTTCCCGACGGTCGATAATTTGAACCGGGGTATCCGTGCGTGGAGTTGTATCAACTACTGGAGTTTGATAGGTACCACTGGGATCGGCAATATCAGATGTGCGAGTTGTCGTTGTAGTGGTTGTATTGGTGGCAGGAGCATCGTAGATACCCCAATCTTGAATTCCCCGATGACTGAGAATCGCTTCGGCACGACGGATATCGTCGTCGCTGCCGTCTACCATTACTAAATAATCCCCACGGGATACTCGATCGCTATAGTGTCTGGCTCTTTCTTCAGGAATTCCCAAACCGATTAATGCACCTAAAAGACTTCCTGCGGCTGCACCAATGGCACCGCCAGAAAGGGTTGTAGCAATAGCGGTGCCTGCTGCTCCCGCTAGCATGACAGGGCCAAGTCCCGGAATTGCCAAGGCTCCCAGACCAACGAGCAAGCCTGTTAGACCGCCCAAAGTACCGCCGGTGACGGCACCTGCTTTCGCACCTTCGTCGGCTTTATTGCCAACGCGATCGCTTACATCGGCACCAGCAATGTCGTTTCCTTTGTCCGCGTCACGAGCTACTACGGACACGTTGTCCATAGAAAAACCAGAATTTTTTAGTTCAGTCAGTGCTACTTCGGCGTCTCGATAGTTTGAAAATACGCCAACAGCACGCTTATGTTGTCCTAACATCAGTGTTTTCTCCGATTGCCACTGAACCTAACCAAATTGTGTTACTAACACAGCAGCATTAGTCTGTCAGTAACAGTTCAATTCTTGCTTTTTATTTGACCGAAGCCATCAATCTTCAGATATAACTTCAATCTCCAATTTTCTGTTTTTTTGCAATTCCCCATCTTCCTTAGGAATTAGATCGTTACTAATTGAGGGAGTTGCACTTTGACCGTCTGCTCTTTATTAACAATCTTTTTAGGGGTCTTCAACTAGCAAGTACAGTAAGAGTTTGAGAAACAAAAGCTTATTTTCTTAACAAAAAAACATATATTAGGAAACGCTAGTAAAAAGAAAACAAATAGTTAGAGTTCTGTAAACTGTTAAATAGGAAGCGCAAGAAGTGATAGACAAAAAAATATTTTCTCCTATTCAATGATTTTATTAAAAACAGAGGACTTTAATTTTTGGGTCAAAACAGGGAAGTATAAATAAGGTCTACTGGGTTGTTTTATCAAGTTGTCAGATTGAGGAGTTTCAGATGCGGTACTTATTATTAATTTTTGTGTCTTCCCTACTAAGCTTGGTGTCCGGACAGGCGATCGCGCAGGCAGAGTCCCAAAGGCTGGGTGTAAGCCGCCAAATCCCTTCGAGTTCAGCTTCGGATCAAAGTTTCTGGCCCCAAGCTCAGCGATTGGTACAAACTCAAATCAATTTAATTAATCGAATCGAAAGAGCGAGTGCGTCTCCCGAACCCTACCCGGCTTTTGCGGCGGAGGGGCAAATCCTCCTCCACCAGGGAGAAGTAGACCGCTTTCTCAAGAGCCAATATCCCAATCCTGCTTTGCTGTGTACCCGCACGAACGGCGTTACCCCGGCAGGCTCTAATTTAACCTTGGAGCAGGCGCAGGTGTACTGCGCTCTCTATGCTTCGACGCAGCAATTATTGCCCCTGCGTCCGGTGCTAGAACGGCGACAGTCCATTCTCGCTCCCACCAGAGGAAATCCTTTGGCAATTGGTCAACCGTCGATTTTGACCGTACCTCCTCAGCGTTTGGCGGTTCCAGTGCCCAGATTTCCCGCTCCGGAACCGCCAGTCGTTGGTGTAGCGGCAAAGACACCGATTTCTGGCTATCAGCCGCCAATTCAGCCAGCGATCGCGCCCTCCCAGCAAACAGTGACAACCCTACAAACTGCCAAAAAGTTCTTAGGGCAAGCTGTGGCAGCATTTCCCCCCTCCGCCCGTTTTACTGATATCGCGGAAACGTACCAATTAAACGAACGCAACTCTTACGCCCTATATCGGCAAGAGCCAAGCCTGTATAGCGAATTTCTTTCTCAACCCAACACCGGCATTGCCCGCGTTTTACCATCTGAGGCTTACCGTCAACAACTGAATCCACTAGGAAATCGGCTCTCGCCCAGCGTAGCAGAGCGTTTCCCATTTCCAGCTTTGCTGCAAGGGGTGGGCGGTGGTAGCGATGAGGAATCGACTCCCTCATCGGTGCGAGTTGGTCCTGGGGATGAATTTACTCCGCGCTTTGCGGTTCGGATGGAAGGTAGTAACTTTGAGATTGCCCAGCAAGGGCTGGATTATGGCTTCATGGTGGATTTGGGAGAAGTCCCCTTAGAAAACCTCGATCCCACCTTGAAGAAAGTCCGCGCCTTATCGCCGCAAACACGCCAGTTTTTCCTGAATTATCGTCCGCCGAATCAGTTGGCATCGATTCAGGTAGATCGACAGCGGTTTATCACGGGAAAGCTGGGTCAGGTGGCTTTCAGCGAACCCGTGCAACAGACGAGAGCGATCGCATCCTCGATCGACCGCCTCTCCCCAAATGCACCAGCGGTGCTGAACCACACCTACTTAATGCGATTAGTCCAATTCCAGGTGCCGGAAGTGGTTCAGACGGGAGGTACCGTTTCCAGGGAACAACGCCGCTATCTTGACCAAATTTTAGAATTGCCCAGTAGCGATGTCCTGGTCGCCTTCCGTCCCGTCAGCCGCCGTGCTGATGGCAGTTACACGGTTTTATGGCAAGTGCTAACTCAGTTTCCAGATCCCCAGATTGAAGATGTGGAGAAGTACATCAAGTTGCAGTAGT
>NZ_JACJOQ010000098.1:0-2533 GCF_014695635.1 Coleofasciculus sp. FACHB-712
TCCTGGAAATCGCCCATCACCTCTGACTTAATTGTTTCTGAAACGATTGGAGTGGGGCAGATTGCCTTTGATGGCGAGGATGTTTACTGGATTGAAGGGCGACCCGCAGAAGCGGGTCGGAGTGTCATTGTGCGACGTACCCCAGATGGGAAAACCATTGATGTCACGCCACCTCCCTTTAACGTCCGCACTCGCGTCAATGAATACGGCGGTGGTGCCTTCTGCGTCGCTGATGGCACCGTTTATTTTTCCAATTTCGCGGATCAGCGCCTTTATCGGCAGACTCCGGGTGCAGAATCGCAACCGCTGACACCAGAAGGAAGCTTCTGCTATGCGGATGGAATAATTGACCGGAAACAGCAGCAGTTGTATGTTGTGCGCGAAGACCACACCACAGGTGATCGCGAACCAGTCAATACCTTAGTTAGCATCAACTTGGAAGATGGGGACGATATTCGGGTGCTGGTGTCTGGAAACGACTTTTATTCATCTCCACGCCTCAGTCCTGACGGTTCTCAACTGGCTTGGTTAACTTGGAATCATCCAAATCTGCCGTGGGATGGAACGGAATTATGGGTCGCAAAGATAACAGCGGATGGTTCCTTGGCTGAAAGCCAACGGGTTGCTGGTAGCGTTGATGAGTCTATTTTTCAGCCAGAATGGTCGCCGGATGGCATTTTACACTTTGTTAGCGATCGCAGTGGCTGGTGGAATCTCTACAGATGGCAATCCCAGCCATCCCTAAAAAGGGGGGGAAAAGACGTTGAACCCCCCTTGACAGGAAAGGACGGGGGAATTGAACCGCTATGCGAAATGGAGGCTGAATTTGGGCTTCCACAGTGGATTTTTGGGATGTCCACCTATGCTTTTGAATCTGAAGAACGGATTATCTGCACCTACACTCAGCAAGGCATTTGGCATCTGGCGAGTCTCGATACGGAGACAGGAAAGCTGGAGAAAATTGAGACGGACTACACTGAAATTTCGTCCCTCAAAGCATCTGCGGGTCGTGTGGGATTTATTGCTGGTTCGCCGACCCAATTTAGCTCGATTATCCAAATGGATATGGCTACGCAGCAGATAGAAGTGTTACAGCGCTCCAGTAAGTTAGAAATTGACGCCGGGTACTTGTCCGCCCCGCAACCGATTGAATTTTCTACCGAGAACGGATTAACCGCTCACGCCTTCTTCTACCCGCCCCAAAACCGCGACTATAGGGCACCCGATGGTGAGTTGCCGCCCTTGGTCGTCAAAAGCCACGGAGGACCGACAGCAGCCACCTCTAGCCAGCTGAACTTGCGGATTCAATACTGGACAAGTCGCGGATTTGCTTATCTAGATGTCAATTATGGCGGCAGCACCGGCTATGGACGCGCCTACCATCAGCGGCTGGATGGGCAGTGGGGGATTGTGGATGTGGATGATTGCGTGAATGGGGCGCGGTATCTGGCTCAGCAAGGCTTGGTCGATGGAAACCGGATGGCGATCGCCGGTGGTAGTGCGGGTGGCTACACGACGCTGTGCGCCCTGACTTTCCGCGATGTCTTCAAGGCAGGTGCGAGTTATTACGGCGTCAGCGACTTAGAGGCGCTGGTCAGAGATACCCACAAATTTGAATCGCGCTATCTGGATCGGCTGATTGGCCCTTACCCACAGCGGCAAGATATTTATCAAAAGCGATCGCCTATTTACTTTACGGAGAATCTCTCTTGTCCGGTCATTTTCTTTCAAGGGCTAGAAGACAAAGTTGTCCCGCCCAACCAAGCGGAGATGATGGTAGAGGCACTACGTGCCAAAGGGTTGCCAGTTGCTTATGTTCCTTTTGAGGGCGAACAGCACGGTTTTCGCCGTTCAGAGAATATTAAACGCGCCATTGATGGGGAGTTTTACTTTTATTCTCGCGTCTTCCGGTTTGAGCTTGCCGATCCAGTGGAGCCAGTTGCGATCGCGAATCTTCCTGAATCATGACCAACCCTCAGGCTGATTACGATAGCCCTTGGAAGGAAGCTTTGGAGATTTATTTTACTGACTTCATGGCTTTCTTCTTCCCGCAAGCTTATGCTGACATCAACTGGTCGCAGGGCTACGAATTTCTCGACACCGAACTTCAACAAGTCGTCCGCGATGCAGAACTGGGGAGGCGTCGAGTCGATAAACTGGTAAAAGTCTGGCGACAAAACGGCGAAGAAACTTGGGTACTGATTCACATCGAAGTTCAAAGCAAAGTCGATGCTAATTTTGCTGAGCGGATGTATGTCTATAATTACCGCCTTTTTGACCGATACCGGCGGCAAGTTGCCAGCTTAGCAGTTTTAGCAGACGAGCAAGTGTCTTGGCGTCCGCAGAGTTATGGCTATGAAATTTGGAGCGCAAGAGTTAGTTTGCGGTTTCCCACTGTCAAACTATTGGACTATGAAGCGCAGTGGCAAAGTTTAGAGCAAAGCACTAATCCTTTTGCTGTCATCATCATGGCTCATCTGAAAGCACAGGCAACGCGCCGCAATCCCGAAGGACGGTTAGAGTGGAAATTGAG
>NZ_JACJOQ010000099.1:0-4266 GCF_014695635.1 Coleofasciculus sp. FACHB-712
GCGCCTAACATTTGCAACTGATACAAACTGGCGTACAATCCGCCTTGGCGCAACAATTGATCGTGGCTGCCCGACTCTACCAGTTGCCCTCGCTTCAGCACCAAAATCCGGTCTACATTGCGGATGGTTGAGAGACGGTGCGCGATGATAATGGCGGTGCGTCCCTCCAGCAATTTGTCGAGGGCATCTTGAATTAAGGCTTCTGTACCTACGTCTAGACTGGCTGTTGCTTCATCTAGCACTAAAATACGGGGATTGCGGATAGCGGCACGGGCAAATGCTAAGAGTTGCTTTTGTCCGCTGGAGATATTAGTGCCTCGTTCTCTAAGTTGGGTATCGTAGCCTTGAGGCAGTTGTTCGATAAAACTGGCAACATTGGTTTTTTCGGCGGCTTGTCGAATTTCTTCAAAGGAGTAAGTATCTCCTAGAGTAATGTTGCTCTTCACGTCACCGGCAAACAGAAAGCCATCTTGAAGGATGACGCCTAGGTGTTCCCGCAGTTCTCTTTGGGGTAAGTCCCGGACATTGACACCATCGAGGAAAATGCGACCTTCGGTGGTTTCGTAAAGGCGACACAGCAGGCGAATAATCGAACTTTTACCAGCACCCGTGGGACCAACGAGAGCGACTTTTTCGCCGGGATGGATGGTGAAGTTTAGGTCTTTGAGGACGTATTCATCATTTTTGTAGGCAAAGGAGACATTTTCAAAGCGAATTTCACCTTTGGCGGTTGGGGATGGGGAATGGGAAATTCTCCTGGGTTCCTCTGCTACAGACGGGATAATTCCCCTGTCTATAAGCTGTTTTTGTGTCCCTTCAGGATCGCGAATTTCAATTGGTTCGTTGAGAATATCGGTGATGCGTTCGACGGCGGTGAAACCAGATTGCAGGGAGGTGAATTTTTCAGCAAATTGTCGCAAGGGATCGAAGAGACGCTGGGCATACAGGATAAAGGCAGAGAGGGTGCCAAAACTGAGGGCTTTGCCCATGATCATTTGTCCGCCTAACCAGAGTACGCCCGCGATCGCTACCAGTGCAATCCACTCCAAGGTGGCTGATACGGCTGAGTCGTGAAAAATGGTTTTATCCACTTCCTCGATGTACCGCTGATTCGTCACCCGAAACAGTTCTGAGTTGAATTTCTCTCGCCGGAATAGCTGCACGACGTTCACCCCTACGATGTTTTCTTGCAGCGTTGAGTTGAGTGCAGACAGTTCTTCTCTGGCTTTGTAATTGGCTTTGCGATACTGCTGTTGGAAGTAAATAATCAAAGCCGTGACTGGCACCAACATCAGTGTCAGCATCAATGCCAGCTGCCATTGCAGCAAAAACATGGTGACAGCGATCGCTAAAATCGATACCAGATCGCTGACAATGCCAATGGCACCTGTGGAAAACACATCCCCTAGGGCTTCGACATCGCTGGTGAGGCGGGTAATCAATCGTCCTACAGGGGTGCGGTCAAAAAATCGCACCGCCAAGGACGTGACATGATGAAATAAATCAGTGCGAATCTCGGCGGTAATTTGCTGCCCCACCTTCTGCACGGTGTAACCTTGGGCGGCGGTGAACACCATCCGAACGATCATCGTTAGCAGGAGTAAAACGGCGAGAAGATTGATTCCTTCCAACAAGCCTTTACCTTGAAGAAAAGACCAGACTTCTTCCCCGCGAATCAGCGAAATTGCTTGCCCCACGATGATCGGTTGAATTGCCCCGGCGACTGACAGCGGCACCAACAACAGGATGGAAATTATCAGCAGACGACTGCTTTTCCGCGCGTAGGGGACTAAGCGCAGGAAGAGTCGCCAGTCGCTTTCACGAACGCGCGATCGCTCTCTAGTTTCCGTCAGAGGCGGGGATTGAGTCATGCTGCCACTATCTTCTTTCTACTTATTTCATTGTTCCCCTTTCACCAGTGCTGTAGCAGCTGCCTGTAGAGATAGGTAAGCTGTTTCAGGTTGCCCATTGATGTAGGATTTGCCATCTACCGATTCGCACAGAGTTCCGACTTTCTCGCCATCAGCGCCATATACTTCTAGCACATCTTGGAGAAGATTCGGGTCAAAACCTTGCACAATTGAACTCCAAGCATTTTTATCAACCGAGCAAATCCTAATTGTTTCGTCCATTTGATCGCCTTGCGCTAGCAATTAATTAGAACAGCGCTTCTGATATCTTCGACCCATTGATGGATATCGCCCGTATTCAGGCGATAACTCCGAGGGTGGGCAATTAACCGCGCTGTACTTTCAAATAGTGTATCAATCTCGATCAAGCCATTTTCGCTCAGGGTGCGACCTGTGGAAACTAAATCCACAATCGCCTCGGACATCCCGGTAATCGGCCCTAGTTCTACGGAACCAGACAAAGGCACAATTTCTACGGGTAAATCTAAGTTTTCAAAGTATTCGTAGGCACAGTGAACAAACTTAGACGCGACTCGACCGTGGGGCGGCAGTTGTAAGACTGACCGATAAAGGCTAGAAGACTTTACCGCCACTGACAGCCGACAAGAACCAAATCGGAGGTCAGCTAGATGAGCAACCTGGGGGTTTTTCTCCCGCAGAACATCGTAACCGACTATCCCTAAATGTGCTTGCCCATATTCCACATAAACTGGGACATCTTGCGCCCTTACCAGTAGGGCTTGGGCGGTGCCGGTGGGGTCTTGTATTTGCAGTTGGCGGTTGCCAGAATCTTTAAAGGCGCTAAAGTCGAGTCCGACACTTTGCAGTAGACGAATGCTATCAGATAAGAGTGCGCCTTTGGGCAATGCAACGGTAAGCATAGAATAGAGTTCTGAGTGTTAAGTATTGAGTTCTGGATGTCACAAGGTAACTCATAACTCATACCTCATAATTCATAACTTTTGTGATGCGAATTCTCTTGGTGGATGATGAAGTTGAGCTGACTGAACCGCTGAGTCGCGTGCTAAGTCGTGAAGGCTACAGCGTTGAGTTGGCTTATGATGGGGCGTCTGGCAACCAGATGGCGCTGCAAGGAGGCTATGACTTGCTGATTTTGGATTGGATGCTGCCGCAGATCAGCGGGTTGGAAATTTGTCAGCAGATGCGATCGCGCAAAGATGCTACACCCGTCCTCTTTCTCACTGCCAAAGATACCCTAGACGACCGCGTGCTGGGTTTGGACGCCGGTGCGGATGACTACCTAGTGAAGCCGTTTGAATTGCGAGAGTTACTCGCACGAGTCCGCGCCTTGCTGCGTCGTTCCGCGACTGATGCGCCTGCTAGCGCGACGATAGAAGCGCACTACCATCCTCACTTACTTCAGATTGGAGATTTAGAACTAGATTGTGAAAACCAGCTAGCCTATCGTCACGGACGCACCATTGAGTTATCGGAGAAAGAAACTCATCTGCTGGAATATTTTATGCGTCACGCGGGGCAGTTGCTCACTCACGCCCAAATTCATCAACATTTGTGGAACCCAGACGAACAACCCAGCAGTAACGTTTTAGCCGCTTTGATTCGCCTTTTGCGGCGCAAAATTGAGGCATCTGGAGAGACAACTTTGATTCACACTGTCTATGGCAAAGGCTATCGCTTTGGAGATGGCGGCTAAGGCGGCTTTCTGACTTGCTTTCTAACTTTCAGTAGCGATATTCAAAAGGCAATCTTTTGATATTTGTCAACTATCATTAGTAGTATTTCAACACCATTGTCTATATTCGCTTTCCTAACAGTAGCGATCGCTTGGTATCGTCTACACAAAACTATGTGTTTAGCTGTTGAGCTGTCTATTGATATTGCTTAGAATAAGCCTAAATTACAAGGAGCTATTTTATATGATGCTTGGAGATTTGGAAGACCCCTTGATAGCTTGGGATTTAAGAAACTTACAAAGAATTGCTACTACTATTCTTTTTCTCCTTTTAGTATTCTTCTTTAGTTGGTTGAATCGAAAAAATCGATATGTTTTATGGGCTATTTTTTCTGGTGCTATCTTGACATTTATCTTCTTATTGGTTACGCGCAATAATCACGGATTAGCTTTTTTTACTTTTAAATTTTAATGATCAGCATATCGCCTGTGCTTGGGAAGAGATTGTCAGGCGATATTTGCTGGCTATTCTTTTCTGGAAGAGAAACCACTTTAAACAGAGAATTGCAACTCTAACGGCTGGGATGGAATGATGTACATTAATTCTGCACCGTCGGGTTTAGAGTCTATGGAGGGAGTTAATTTCAGCCAGTCATGGAAGGTAATTCCCAATTGTGCGATCGCTTGTACTTCTGTCTGATA